>CANJID010000055.1 GCA_947474395.1 Caulobacterales bacterium | reverse complement strand
TGCTACGTCACGCCCAAGGAGCACCTCGGCCTGCCCGACCGCGACGACGTGAAGGTCGGCGTGATCACCTACAAGCTGGCCGCCCACGCCGCCGACCTCGCCAAGGGCCACCCCGGCGCGTCCGAGTGGGACAACGCCATCTCACGGGCCCGCTTCGAGTTCCGCTGGGAGGACCAGTTCAACCTCGGCCTCGATCCGGAAACGGCGCGCCTCTACCACGACGAGACCCTGCCCAAGGAGGCGCACAAGACCGCCCACTTCTGCTCCATGTGCGGGCCGAAGTTCTGCTCGATGAAGATCAGCCAGGAAATCCGCGCCGAGGCGGGCCGTCAGAACGACGTGATGGACTCCGCCGCCGCCGAGCGCGGCATGGCCGAGATGAGCGCGAAGTTCCGCGAGACCGGCGGCGAGATCGACATGCCCCTGACGCCGGGCGCCAAGCCCGTGGTTCCGGCGGGGATGGACTAGGAAGGGGCCTGCAAATCACCTCTCCCCACCGGGGAGGGGGGTAAGCTAGCGCTCGTCCCGGACCTGCTCGCGGACCGGGGCGGGACGGCCGTGGACCAGCATGGCCACCAGGATCGAGCCGGCGACGGAGGCCGCGGCGGCCATCCACTGGTCTTGGTCCATGCCGAGACCGGCCTGGCGGCCGACGACGGCGCCCACCACGCAGACCAGCATGGCGGAGGCGTATTGGCCAGCTTGCGGATGGCGCAGGAGTTTGAACATGGAGGCCCCGGGACGCTGAACTGAACGGGCCATAGATGCCTGGGCGGGGGGCCGGCGTCCACGTGACACGGCCGCGCACGGCTCGCGGCCAATGCGCGCCTTGACCCGGCCTTGGGACGCGCGGTCAAATCACGGAAAAGGCGGATGGTTCGCCAACGCCGGGACGAAGGGATCGAGTAATGGGCGTCTGGAGGCGGGCCGTGCGGGAAGTGCGGTTCCTCCGCGGGCTGATCCGCACCCTCGGGCGCGTGCGCGGGATCGCGCCGGATTCCCCGTGGCTGGCCTGCGACGACCTGGAAGCCGCGGTCGACAAGTTCCGCGGCCGCACCGCCATCACCTTCGAGGGCAAGTCCGTCACCTACGGCGACCTCGACGCCATGGCCAATCGGTACGGCAACTGGGCCAAGGGACGAGGGATCAAGCGGGGGGAGACCGTCGCCCTCTTCATGCCCAACCGGATGGAATATATCGCCGTCTGGTACGGCCTGGCCAAGGTCGGGGTGGCGACGGCCCTGATCAACTGCAACCTCTCGGGCCAGGCCCTGGCCCACTGCCTGAACATCTCGGGCGCGGTGCACCTGATCGTCGATTCCGAGACCGCGCCCCTGTTCGAGGCGGTCCGCACCAGCCTCGCCCGCTCGATGATGGAATGGGTGGTGGGCGGCGGACCCAAGCGCGGCGACCGCGACCTCGACCGTACGCTGAAGGGCGTCTCGGCGCTTCGGCCCACCCGCGAAACGGCGCGGGCCGGGATCACCGCCCGCGAGGTGATGCTCTACATCTACACCTCGGGCACCACCGGCATGCCCAAGGCCGCCCGCATTCCGCACACGAGGGCCCAGCTCTACATGCGCGGCTTCGCGGCGGGGACCGACGCGGGGCCCAACGACCGGCTCTACTGCTGCCTGCCGCTCTATCACGCCACGGGCGGGCTCTGCGCTGTAGGGGCGGCCCTCCTGACCGGCGCGACCCTCGTTTTGAAGCGCAAGTTCTCGGCCTCGAGCTTCTGGGACGACATCGTCGCTGAAGAGGCCACCCTGTTCGTCTACATCGGCGAGCTCTGCCGCTACCTGGTCAACCAGCCGGAGGTCCCGGCCGAGCGGATGCATTCGCTGCGGCTGATCTTCGGCAATGGGCTCAGCCTCGACGTCTGGAACAAGATGCTGAGCCGCTTTCGCATCCCCAATATCCTGGAGTTCTACGGGGCCACCGAGGGCAACGTCTCGCTTCTGAACTTCGACGGCAAGCCGGGGGCGGTGGGGCGCGTGCCGTCCTACCTGCGCAAGAGCTTCAACGTGAAGCTGATCCGCTTCGACGTGGAGACCGAGCTGGTGGAGCGGGGCGCCAACGGCCTCTGCATCGAGTGCCGGCCGGGCGAGATCGGCCTGACCATCGGCGAGATCAAGAGCCTGGACGCGCGCTACGCCTACGCCGGCTATGCCGACAAGACCGCGTCGGACCGCAAGGTGCTGCGCGACGTCCTTGCCCGCGGCGACGCCTGGTTCGCCACCGGCGACCTGATGCGCCAGGACCGGGAGGGCTATTTCTATTTCGTCGACCGGGTCGGCGACACCTTCCGCTGGAAGGGCGAGAACGTCTCCACCGGCGAGGTGGCCGCGCACCTGGCCGAGGTCCACGGGGTGCTGGAGGCCAATGTCTACGGCGTCGCCGTGCCGGGGACGGAGGGGCGGGCCGGGATGGCGGCCCTCGTGACCGACCACGACAGGTTCGACCTCGCGGCCTTCCGCAGCCATGTGGACGCGACCCTGCCGCCCTACGCCCGGCCCCTGTTCCTGCGGCTGCAGCCCCAGATCGTCACCACGGGCACCTTCAAGTACCGCAAGATCGACCTGGCGGCGGACGGCTTCGACCCTGGCGCCGTGGCCGATCCGCTCTATTTCAAGGACCCGGAGGGCGCCTACGTCCCCCTGGACGCGGCCCTGTTCGCCCGGATCAAGGCGGGCGAGGTCAGGGTGTGAAGTTGACACCGCAGCGCTTGAGGGCTTCCTGAACCGATGAGCGAGACCCTGGAAATGGTTCAGGCGGCCGTGGAGACGGGGGAGGGCGTGGCCAAGTTCGGGCCCGACCAGCCCCTGCGGCTGGATTCGGGAGCCAAGCTCGAAGGCTTCCAGATCGCCTACAACACATATGGGGTCTTGAATGCTGACCGGACGAACGCGGTCCTGGTCTGCCACGCCCTGACCGGCGACCAGCACGTGGCCTCGCTGCATCCAACGACCGGCAAGCCTGGCTGGTGGAGCCGGGTGATCGGCCCGGGCCGCCCGCTGGATCCGGCCAACTACTTCGTCATCTGCGCCAACGTCATCGGCGGCTGCATGGGCTCGACCGGCCCGTCCTCGCTGAACCCGGCGACAGGGGAGTGCTGGGGCCTGGCCTTCCCGGTGATCACCATCCCGGACATGGTCCGCGCCCAGGCCATGCTGATCGACCAGCTCGGCATCGAGACCCTGTTCTCGGTGGTCGGCGGCTCCATGGGCGGCATGCAGGTGCTGCAGTGGGCGGCGGACTATCCGGAGCGGTCGTTCTCCTTCATCTCCATCGCCGCGGCGGCTCGCCACTCGGCCCAGAACATCGCCTTCCACGAGGTCGGCCGGCAGGCGATCATGGCCGACCCCGACTGGCGCGGCGGCGACTACGCCACGCAAGGGCTGCGCCCCGAGAAGGGGCTCGCGGTCGCGCGCATGGCCGCCCACATCACCTACCTGTCCGAGGCCGCCCTGCAGCGGAAGTTCGGCCGCGAGCTGCAGCGGGACGGCCTGTCCTGGGGCTTCGACGCCGACTTCCAGGTGGAGAGCTACCTGCGCTACCAGGGCGCCAGCTTCGTGGACCGGTTCGACGCCAACTCGTACCTCTACATCACGCGGGCGATGGACTATTTCGACCTCGCCGCCCAGCACGGCGGGGTGCTGGCCCAGGCCTTCAGCGGGGCCAAGGACAAGCGGTTCTGCGTCCTCTCATTCACCTCGGACTGGCTCTATCCGACGCCGGAGGCGCGCACGGTGGTGCGGGCCCTGAACGCGGCGGGCGCCCGCGCCAGCTTCGTCGAGATCCAGAGCGACAAGGGCCACGACGCCTTCCTGCTCGACGAGCCGGTGATGGACCAGGCCCTGTCGGGCTTCCTGATGTCGGCGGCGGTGTCGCGGGGCCTGTGCCTTTGACGGCTGCGCACCAGGGCTATCGCGAGATCCTGCGGCTGGTGCGCCCCGGTGCGCGGGTGCTCGACGTCGGCTGCGGCGAGGGCGAGCTGCTGGAGTTGCTGCGCACCGAGAAGGACGTCGACGCGCGGGGCATAGAGATCAGCGCCGCCGGGGTGGCCGCGTGCCTGGCCAAGGGCCTGTCGGTGATGCAGGGAGACGCCGACCGCGACCTCGCCGAGTTCCCGGCCCAGGCCTTCGACTACGCCATCCTGTCCCAGACCCTGCAGCAGGTGAGGGAGCCCCGCAAAGTTCTGTCGGACCTGCTCCGCCTCGCGGACCGGGCGATCGTCTCGTTCCCCAATTTCGGTCACTGGCGGGTGCGGCTGCAGCTCATCACCACGGGCAGGATGCCGACCACAGAGGCCCTGCCGGAGCCCTGGTGGGAGACGGCCAACATCCACCTCTGCACGCTTCGGGACTTCACCACCCTCTGCACCGACCTCGACCTGACCATCGAGGCGGCGGCGGCCCTGTCGGACAACCAGCCCGCCCGCGCCATCGACCCTCGCAAGGCCCTGGAGAACTGGCGCGCCGAGTCGGCCCTGTTCCTGCTCAGCCGGCGGGGCACGCCGCACGGACGCCGGGAGCCGGGCGGGGACCTGTTCGAGTGAGGTAAAGAACTGCTCCCCATCTGGGGGAGCTGTCAGGCCGACCGGTCTGACTGAGGGGCTGCAGGGCGCAGACTTTTCGGTAGAGCCCTCCAGCCCCCTTCGTCCCGAGGCAAGCTCGGGACACTTCCCCCACAGGGGGCAGAGTGATTAGCCCGCGATGGCGGCGGCGTCGCGTTCGTTGGTGCGGATGCGCAGGGCCGATTCCAGGTCGACCACGAAGACCTTGCCGTCGCCGATCTTGCCGGTGTTGGCGGCTTTGGCGATGGCGTCCACCACCTGCTGGACGATGTCGGAGGAGACGGCGATCTCCAGCTTCACCTTCGGCAGCAGCTTCACCTCGTACTCGGCCCCGCGATAAACCTCGGTCTTGCCCTTCTGGCGCCCGTAGCCGCGGACCTCGGTCACCGTCAGGCCGGAGGCGCCGGCTTCCGTCACCGCGTCGAGCACGGCGTCGAGGCGGCTGGGCTTGATGACTGCGGTGATCAGCTTCATGCGGGGCTCCTAGGCGATTTCCCTTGTATGACGAATTTTGGCCCGTCGTCCTAGGGGGGAGCTGGTGGCGACGCCGGCCGGGACGGGCAGGCCGGCCGGAATCTTCACCCGCGCGCGGGCGCCCCGGGGCTTGACCGCATAGGTCTGTTTCACCGCCTCCAGCAGGATCAGCCCGGCCATGGGGGTCCAGAGCCGCGATCCGACCTGCTCCAGGGCTTCGGCGTGGGAGGCGAAGAGGGCGTGAGGCGGGGCGTAGAGGGCGCGGGACCAGGCGGCGGGCTCAAGCCCGGCGGCGACCACCGCCTCCTCCAGCTGGCCGCGGGTGAAGGGCCGGCCATAGGCGAAGGGGGTGGCCTCGGCCCGTGACCACAGGCCGTGGCGGGCGGCCACCGCCACGATCACCCGCCCCGACGGCGCGAGGACGCGACGAACCTCGGTCAGGTAGGCGGTCGGATCGTCGGTCTCCTCCAGGGCGTGGATCGCCAGCACCCGGTCGAACAGGGCGTTGGGGAAGGGCAGCTCGGTCTCCAGCGTCAGGCAGGAGAGGTTGCGCGCCGCCGCCGGCCAGAGCTCCACCCCCTGGCCGCCAGGCATGGCGGCGACGGTGCGGCGCGCCTTCTCGCGGAAGGCGTCCAGGTAGGGGCTGGCGTAGCCGAGGCCCAGGATGTCGAGGTTGGTGGCCTCGCCCCAGGCCTCGGTCAGCTTGCGGGCGACCATGGTGCGGGCCGCCGCGCCAAGCGGCGTTCCGTAGAAGGCTCGAAGTTCAAGCACGTCGCGTCGCATCAGGCCTCGCCCATTGCCGAGCCCATGGAATATAGGGAAGGCCTCATCGCCTTGCCCGCAGGAGCCGTCATGGCCCTAAAGATCCACCAGTTCGCCTGCCTGTCCGACAACTACGGCTACCTGTGCTGGGATGAGGCGACGGGGCGCACCGCCTGCATCGACACGCCGGACGCCGACGCCGTCCTGCGGGAGCTGGAAAAACTGGGGCGCGGCCTCGACCTGATCATGAACACCCACTGGCACCCTGACCATGCCGGGGGCAACGAGGCCGTCAAGGCCGCCACCGGCGCCTACATCGTCGGCCCCGCCGAAGTGCGCAAGATCGCGCCCCTGGACCACGCGGTCGAGGACGGGGAGATCGTCGAGCTGGGGGCGACGCGCTTCGAGGTGATGGACACCGGCGGCCACACGGCCGGCCACATCACCTATTACGACGCCGACGACGGGGTGGCCTTCGTCGGCGATACCCTGTTCGCCCTCGGCTGCGGGCGGGTGTTCGAGGGCACGCACCAGCAGATGTGGACCAGCCTGTCGCGCCTGGCCGTGTTGCCGGACGCCACCCAGGTGTTCTGCGCCCACGAATACACCGCCTCCAACGCCCGCTTCGCCCTTTCGGTGGACGACGACCCCGCCCTGAAGCAGCGCGCCGAACAGGTGTTCGCCGCCCGCGAGCGGGGCGAGTGGACTGTGCCCACCACCATCGGGCTGGAGAAGGCCACCAACCCCTTCCTGCGGGCGCCCAAGCTGGCGGCGCGCATGGGCCTGACGAACCCCCAGCCCTACGAAGCCTTCGGGGCGGTGCGGGCGGCCAAGGACGTGTTCAAGGGGTGAGCCTCTCGGCGGAGGCGATCATCGCGCGGCTGGGCCTGAAACCCCATCCCGAGGGCGGCTGGTACGCCGAGACCTTCCGGGACGCGGCGCCCGCGGGCGGGCGTTCGGCCTCGACGGCTATCTATTACCTGCTGAAGGCCGGAGAGCGCTCGCACTGGCACCGGGTGCGGGACGCGGTGGAGGTCTGGCACTTCTACGCCGGGGCGCCCCTGTCGCTCGGGCTCGCGCGGCCGGATGGAACGGGAGCCGAGACGCGGGTGCTGGGCGCTGACTTCGCGGCTGGGGAAGAGCCGCAGGTGGTGGTCCCCCGCGATTGGTGGCAGGCGGCGCGGAGCCTGGGCGACTGGACCCTGGTCGGCTGCACCGTGGCGCCGGGCTTCGAGTTTTCCGGGTTCCAGATGGCGGCCGAAGGGTGGGAGCCCACGCCATAAGTCCTTTCCCCTCTGGGGAAAGTGGCGGCCCGAACGGGCCGTCGATAGGGGCTGAAGGGCGCTGCGCCCTTGAGCCCCCACAGTCAGGCCGTTCGGCCTGATAGCTCCCCCAGAGGGGGAGCGACTAAAAAGCTACTTCTTCGCCAGCTCCTGCGCGATGCGGCGGGAGGAGGGGCGGCCGTTCAGGCCCTCGGACGGGGCGACGTTGATCTGGACGACGGCGCCCTTGATCCTCACCTCGACCTTCTTGGCCTGGTCGAACTGCACCTTGTTGAAGCGCGCCACCTTGGAGCGGCCCTCGCCGTTGTCGCCGGCGACCTGCTGGAAGGCCTCGGCGGTGAGGATGGCGGCGTCGGCCAGCAAGCTTTCCGTACCGGCCTCGATATCCACGGCCTCGAAGCTGATCAGGTGCTGGGCGGCGCGCCCGGCGCGGGCGCTGGCCTGGGCGAATACCTGCAGCAGGGCGCCCATGCCGGAGACGGTGATCGGATGCAGGCCCGGCGCCTGGCCGGCCATGGCCACGGCGCTGCCCTGGGGCCGGTCGGGGGTGAACAGGGTCAGGCCGCCGAGCCGGGTGGAGCGCAGCATCGCCTCGCCAAGGTCGTTCTTGTAGATGACGTCGCCGCGGGGTCCGGCCGAGGGGCGCAGGGCCCAGATCTCCGGGCTGCCGTCGAAGCGCATCAGGACGGTGTCGCCGAAGCGCCTGTCCAGAACGAAGGAAGAGCCCGCGTCGACCTCGAAGTGGGCGACCATGGGGCTGCCCGCCTGGCGCTCGTCCGTCGGCGGGGCCGAACCAAACACGCCCTCGCGCCAGCTGCGCTTCTCCAGCGACATAGCGTGCGCGCTCGTGGCGACCGTAAATAATACGGCCGCCAGCGTTGCGCCCATCCCGCACATCGCCGTTACGCGTGAAACCATGCCGCTCCAATGACCAAGGACTGGGGCGATTTTTCGACCGGGCCGGGCCTTAATGCGGCCCAAGGGCGCTTCTGCCCCTATCCGGCAATATATTGGCCGCCGTTAACCGTAAGTGTCGTGCCGGTGATGAAGCTGGCGTCGTCGCGGGCGAGGAAGGCCACGCAGGCGGCGATCTCGGCGGCGGTGCCCAGCCGACCGACGGGGATGGCGCCGACGATGGCCTCCATCACCTTCTGCGGCACGGCCTGCACCATCTCAGTGTCGATGTAGCCGGGGGCCACGCAGTTGACGGTGATGCCCTTGGAGGCGGTCTCCTGGGCGAGGGCCTTGGTGAAGCCGATCACGCCGGCCTTGGCGGCGGAGTAGTTGGTCTGGCCGATCTGGCCCTTCTGGCCGTTGATCGAGGAGATGTTGATGATGCGGCCGAAGCCGCGCTCGCGCATGCCTTCGATGACCTGGCGGCTCATGTTGAAGATCGAGGCGAGGTTGACGTAGATCACCTCGTTCCACTGCTCGGGGGTCATCCGGTGCAGCATGGCGTCGCGGGTGATGCCGGCGTTGTTGATCAGGACCTCGACCGGCCCCAGCTCGGCCTCGACCTCCTGGACGGCGCGGACGCAGTCCTCGAACTTCCCGACGTTGCCCTTGACCACCATGATGCCGAGTTCGTCGGCGCAGGCCTTGGCCGCCTCCTCGTTGCCGGCGTAGCCCGCCGCAACCTTGAACCCGTCCGCCTTAAGCCGCTCGACGATGCCGCGCCCGATCCCCCGGGTGCCGCCCGTAACCAATGCTGTCCTGCCCACGCCAGTCTCCTGTTACGTCCCGGTTCGTCCGCCGTTTCCCGACGGACTCGAATTCTTACTAAATCTGTCTAGGCCCGCTCGACGCAGAGGGCCACGCCCATGCCGCCCCCGACGCAGAGGGTCGCGAGGCCCTTCTTGGCGTCCCGCCGCTTCATCTCGTGCAGCAGGGTGGTGAGGATCCGCGCGCCCGAGGCGCCGACCGGGTGGCCGATGGCGATGGCGCCGCCGTTGACGTTGACCTTGGCCGGGTCGAGGCCCAGGTCGCGGGTCACGCAAAGGGCCTGGGCCGCGAAGGCCTCGTTGGATTCGACGAGGTCGAGGTCGGCGACGCTCCAGCCCGCCTTGGCCAGGGCCTTCTTCGACGCCGAGATCGGGCCCGTTCCCATGACCGCCGGCTCCACGCCGGTGTTGGCCCAGGAGACGATGCGAGCCAGGGGGGTGATGCCGCGCTTCTTGGCCTCATCCGCGGTCATCAGCACCAGGGCCGCGGCGCCGTCGTTCAGGCCGGAGGCGTTGCCGGCCGTGACCGATCCCTCTTTGCTGAAGGCAGGGCGCAGGCCCGAGACGCTGTCGATGGTCGCCCCGGCGCGGATGTATTCGTCCTGGTCGACGATGGTGTCGCCCTTGCGGCCCTTGATGGTGACGGGGACGATCTCGTCCTTGAACTTGCCGTCGGCGCGGGCCTTCTCGGCGCGGTTTTGCGAGGAGACCGCCAGGGCATCCTGGTCCGCGCGGGTGATCTGGTACTGGTCGGCGACGTTCTCGGCGGTCTGGCCCATGTGGTAGCCGTGGAAGGCGTCCCAGAGGCCGTCCTTGATCATGGTGTCGACCATGGCGAGGTCGCCCATCTTGGTCCCGTTGCGCAGGTGCGCGGCGTGCGGCGCCTGGCTCATGCTCTCCTGGCCGCCGGCGACCACGATGTTGGCGTCGCCCTGGGCGATCTGCTGGTAGGCGAGCGCCACGGCCCGAAGGCCCGAGCCGCAGATCTGGTTGAGGCTCCAGGCGGGGGCGGAAACCGGCACACCCGCCTTGATCGAGGCCTGGCGGGCGGGCCCCTGGCCCGCGCCGGCCTGCAGCACCTGGCCGAGGATCACCTCGTCGACGTCGGCCGCCGGGACCCCCGCCTGCTCCAGGGCGGCCTTGATGGCGATGGCGCCAAGCTCATGCGCGGGCAGGCTGGCGAGAGCCCCGTTGAAGGAGCCCACGGGGGTGCGGCTCGCGGCGGCGATGACGATGTCCATCGGGGTCCTCCAATTTATGCTGCAGTGCAATATAACAGGGTTAATGCAGGGTCCATGCGACCCTTTGGCAGAAGCCTTGAAGGCGAACTGAATGCTGCGTCAAGCACGCCCTAGCGTAGACGCCCCGTATCCGCGATAATGCGGCATTGCAGCATGCTTTGTGCAGGAGCGACAAAGTGTCGGACACACCCTCTGGCGGAAGCAAAACCGACGCAAAGGCCTCTGGCGACGATCGCATCGTCATCAAGAAGTACGCGAACCGGCGCCTCTACAACACCCAGTCCAGCGCCTACGTCACCCTCGAGCACCTGCGCGAGATGACCAAGGAGGGCTCCGACTTCGTCGTCTATGACGCCAAGACCGGGGAGGACATCACCCGATCCGTCCTGGCCCAGATCATTTTCGACGAGGAGGGCCGGGGCCAGAACCTGCTGCCGATCCCGTTCCTGCGCCAACTGATCTGCTTCTACGGCGACCAGATGCAGTCCTTCGTGCCGAGCTATCTGGAGGCATCCCTCGACGCCTTCACCCGCCAGCAGGAGCGCATGCGCGAGCAGATGGCCGAGGCCTTCGGCGGCAAGCCCAACTACGGCGTATTCGACGAGCAGGTGCGCCAGAACCTCGCCCTGTTCGACCGGGCGATGAAGATCTTCACGCCCTTCCCCTACGTCGCCCCCGGCGCCGGCGGGACCGCCGAGCCGCCCGCAGCGCCTGCGGCCGAGACGCCCGCGGCCGCTCCGGCCGAGTCCGATTCCATCGCCGCCCTGAAGGCGCAGATGGCGGCGATGCAGCAACAGCTCGAAAAGCTCGCCAAGGGCTGACTGGCGCCGCCCTTGCTTGGCCTCCGGCAGGACCGCCGGAGCGCATCGAGATGGGCCAGTCGTCAGATCACCAGAACCGCCTGCCGGTGCCTGTCGGCCCGGTGGTTCGCCACGGCCGCAAGATCGAGGCCGTCAAGCCGGCGGAGGCGCCCTATGCCGCCCAGGTCCTGGGTCAGGACGGGGCCAAGCGCGGCCTGAAGGGCGGCCAGCCGGTGCTCACCGCCGCCCGGGCCGCCTATCTGGAAGCCGAGTGGTCCGGCGAGTTCGACCGCCGCCCGGCCAAGGGCATCCTGAAGAAAACCGACATCTGAGGTTCTGGCGCGGGACTTGCTTGGCAAGCCCCGAACGCCGCCGCCTGGAGCCTTCCCGTGACCCGAGCCACCGCCCTAGCCGTCAAGGCCTTCGACCTGTTCGTGGTGGTGATGATCTTCACCGCCCTGGGCTGAACGCTCCCCCAGGCAGTCCCGCTAGGCAGTTTAGGCCTAGCCTATGACGTCCCTAGCCTATGACGTCTATGTCGCGCCGCGAGGCGACGATGGTGACGATGAAGCCTGCCAGCACGTCCAGCAGCACCATGCTCGTCAGCAGGAAGAACGACGTCGTGGCGAAGGCGCGGAACAGCAGGAACTCGATCAGGCAGGCGATGAACAGGATCATCGACAGGGAGTGATTGACGATCACCACCTTGCGGCTGGTGGTCGACTTCAACAGCTCGATGAACAGAATGCCCAATGTCACGAAGGTCAGCAGGTCGCCTAGATTGACCGCCCAGTGCCCGCCCGACGCCATGGGCATGACGAACAGGCGCCGTCCCATCAGGTCGTCCGCGAGCACCGACTGGAACCCGCCGTCGAGCAGGGCCAGCACCAGGATGTTGTAGAGCGCCGCCGGCAGGAGCAGCAGCGGAATGGCGGCGAGCATGGCGGGTCGCTCTCAGGGGAAGCTTCCGCCGATTTGGCCGCAGGGGCAATGGACGGCGCGTCGCAGGCGATTTCGCGGACGACTCTGGCGCGAGTCTGGCGCGAGGAAAAAAAAAGCCCCGGCCGAAGCCGGGGCTAGTTCATAGGGAGGAAACGCCCAGGAAGGGCAAGGACAAGATGCGATGCGGTGCAAAAATTCGCAAGCAAAAAAGTGCAGAATTTTTCTCAATTCGCGCCGCAGATTTTCTGAAATATAATTGAAACAATATGTTATGTGGCAAATCTAGACGGCAAAAAGATTGTTGCGATGCAGCAATTATCCCCAGGCGAGCATCACCGGCGACCGACTCAACCGCGCCGGGCGAGGGGGTGGGCCCGGACGACCGCCTCGCGCAGCCGCTCAGTGGCCACGTGGGTGTAGATCTGGGTGGTGGCGATGTCGGCATGGCCGAGAAGGGTCTGCACCACCCTGAGGTCGGCCCCTCCTTCGAGGAGGTGTGTGGCGAAAGCGTGTCGCAGGACGTGGGGGCTGACCCGCGCCGGATCGATCCCGGCGTCGGCGGCGGCCTCGTCCAGCATCTGCGCCAGGCGCCGGGCGGTCAGCCGCCCCGCCTTGCCCCGCGAGGGGAACAGCCACGGGCTTTCCTTGACCCCCTTGGGCAGGAATTCCCGGCGCACCTCCAGATAGGCCTTCACGGCGGTGCGGGCGGCGGCGTTCAGGGGGGCGAGGCGTTCCTTGCCGCCCTTGCCCTTGACGATCAGGAAGGCAGGATCGCGGGCGAGGGACGCGAGCGGCAGGCCCACCAGCTCCGAGACGCGAAAACCCGAGGCGTAGAGCAGCTCGACCGTGCAGGCGAAGCGCAGGCCCGCCGCTCCGTCCCGGGCCGCCGCCGCCGCGATCAGCCGCTCGACCTCGGGACGGCTGAGGAGCTTGGGCAGGGAGCGGCCCTTGGCGGGGGCGTCCACGCGACGGGATGGATCGTCCCCCCGCCAGCCCTCGGCCACGGCGAAACGGTAGAACTGGCGCACCGCCGCCCGGCGGCGCGCGGCGGTGGCGGGGGAGAGACCGCGCGCGCCAAGCTCCTGGAAGTAGGCTTCCACCTCCTCGGCGGCGGCCTGCGACAGGCCGGTCTTGCGGCCCGTCAGGAAGCCGTCGGCGTCGGCCAGGTCCTTGCCGTAGGCGGTCAGGGTGTTGCGGGCGCTGGCCCGCTCCACCGCCATCATCTCCAGGAAAGCCTCGATCTGCGGTGCGGAGGCCGTCATCGACCCTGCAGCTCCAGGATGCCCTCGACGGCGAAGGCGGCCGCGTCCTGGCGCAGCCCGGCGCGGGCCAGGGCGCGGACGATGGCGATGCGGTCGGCCAGGCGCGGACCGGCCGCGCCGCCTGATGCGGCGACGCTCAGGGCCAGGAGGCCGGTCTCCCCGGCGAGGCCGGAGTCGGCAGCGAGGTCCATGGCCATCAGCCGGGCGGCGGGCGCCTGGATCGCGCCGATGTCCAGGCGCGACAGCTCGGCGCGGTCGCGCCCCCCCAGGGCCTCGGCCTTGGGGTCGGCCAGCGCGATGAGGAGGGCGGCGCCGCCGGCGGCGCGGGCCCTGGCCCGGGCGTCGCCGATCCCGCTGCGCTCCAGGAGGTGGTCGATCACCGGGGTGTCGGCCTGGCCCGCGGCGGCGGCCAGGAGGGCGTCCAGCAGGGCGAGGTCGAGGGCGGGAGCGTCCACGGTCCGCTCGATGGCGTCGCGAATCTCCCGCGCGGTCGGCAGGTCCCCCGCGGCCGCTGCGGCGCTGGCCAGGGTGATCCGCGTCTCGGGGGCCAGCTCCTTGGGCGGCAGCTTGGCGATCCCCTCGGCGAGGAGGCGCGCCGTGGCCGTGAACTCGGCCGGCCCCTTGGCGCGGCTCAGCCGGGTGGCGACAGTCTGGCTGGTGAAGGTGGGACCGGGGCGGGCGGAGAACTCCAGCGCGGCCTCGGGGTCGGCCGCCCTGGCGGCCTCGCCGGTGATCAGTCCCTGGCGCAGGGCCGCGCGGCCGGCGGCGAGGTTCACCGCCGGGCCGGCGGCGGGGTCTATGGCCAGGACCCGCAAGGCCGCCGGGGTCGCGGTGGCGATGGCAGGAGCGAGGTCCAGGTTCAGGTCGCGGGACAGGGCCAGCTCGATGGGGCTGCGAGCCGAGGCCTCGCCCGCGGGGGCGCCCTCGACCATGCGGGCCTCCATCAGCCGGGCGTAGGCGTCGGTGGGCGTCGTCGCCGCCGGGGTGGCCAGGCGAAAGGCGAGCTGGGCCTCGGCGGTCTTGTTGGCGTGGGCCAGGCAATAGGCGCGCAGGCGCAGCCAGTAGGGCTGGTCGCGCGCGGTCTTCAGGGCATCCGCGGCGAGGCATGCCCGATCGGGCTGGCCGAGGGTCAGGGCTGCGTCGGCCGCGGCGCGGGAGAGGGCGGGGGAGTCGGAAACGATGGCGGTCCGCTCCAGGAGGCTCGCCGCGCCCGCGGGATCGCCCGCGGCCAGAAGAGCGGCGGCCCGGGCGCCGGCGAGGTCCGGGTCATTGCCCGCGCCGTCGGGGCCGATCGCGCCGGTCGCCATCAGCCGCCGCGCCAGGGCCAGGCCCGGCGGCGAGAGGGGACGGGCTCCAAGGGTCGGGATCACCTCCTTGGCGATCTCGGGCGAGCTTCCTCGCCAGAGGGTGGGCGCCAGGCCCGTCTCGCCCCCGGACACCGAGAACAGGTCCGGGGCGACGATGGCGGCGATCTCCACGGTCTCGACGGCAGCGCGGGGCGGGGGAGGAGTCGCGGCGGGCGGCGACGCGGGCGCGGCTTCCTGCGACGCCGGCTGGGCGGCGGCGAGGCTTGCGGAAAGGCCTGCTATCGCCAGGGCGAACGGTACGGAGCGGAGCATGGGCGGGGCCGGTCTCGGCATGGTGCGAAGGATTAGCGGACCATCTCACTTCCAGAGGATTAAGCCCTTCTGACGGCCAGTGTGTTCCCCCGGCCCTTGACTTCCCCGCCCCCAGCCGCAAAACGCGGGGCCCAAAGTCCGTCGAGCCGCGAGTTTTGCCGCCCCGGACCCCACAAAGCCTCCGGGAGCCTGGTTCATGCCGCTTCGCGTATCGATCAACGGATTCGGCCGCATCGGACGGCTGGTGCTGCGCTCCATCTTCGAGCACGCCCGCCGCGACATCGTGGTGGTCGGAATCAACGACCTGGGGCCCATCGAGACCAACGCCCACCTGCTGCGCTACGACTCCAGCCACGGTCGCTTCCCCGGCACGGTGACGGTGACCGGCGACAGCCTCGACATCGGCCTCGGTCCGATCAAGGTCACGGCCGAGCGGGACCCCGCCAAGCTGCCGCACAAGGAGCTTGGGGTCGATATCGCCTTCGAGTGCACCGGCATCTTCACCGCCCGCGACAAGGCCGCGGCCCACCTGGCCGCCGGCGCCAAGCGGGTGCTGATCTCGGCCCCGGGCGAGAACGCCGACAAGACCATCGTCTACGGGGTCAACCACGAGACCCTGACGGCGGACGACCTGATCGTCTCCAACGCCTCGTGCACCACCAACTGCCTGGCCCCGGTGGCCAAGGTGCTGCAGGACCTGTGCGGGATCGAGCGTGGCTACATGACCACGATCCACTCCTACACCAACGACCAGCCCTCCCTGGACCAGATGCACAAGGACCTCTACCGGGGCCGGGGCGCGGCCCAGTCGATGATCCCGACCTCCACCGGCGCGGCCAAGGCGCTCGGCCTCGTCTTGCCGGAACTGGCGGGCAAGCTCGACGGCTCCTCGATCCGGGTGCCTACCGCCAATGTCTCGGTGGTGGACCTGTGCGTTGACGCCGGCCGCGTGGTGACCAAGGAAGAGATCAACGAGGCTCTGACCGCCGCGGCCAACGGCCCGATGCGCGGCGTGCTGGCGGTGACCAACGAGCCGCTGGTCTCGATCGACTTCAACCACATCGCCGCCTCCTCCACCGCGGCCCTGCCCCAGACCCAGGTGATCGACGGCCGGCTCGCCCGGGTGCTGACCTGGTACGACAACGAGTGGGGCTTCTCGACCCGGATGGCGGACACGGCCCTGCACATGGCCAAGTTCCTCTGATGGGCTTTCGGACGCTGGGTGGGGCCGGCGACCTGAAAGGCAAACGCGCCCTGGTGCGCGTGGACTTCAACGTGCCGATGGACGGCGGGCGGATCACCGACGACACCCGCCTTCGGGCCGCCCTGCCGACCATCCACGCCCTCAGCGTGGCGGGCGCGAAGATCGCCTTGTTGGCCCACTTCGACCGGCCCAAGGGCAAGCGCGTGCCGGAGATGAGCCTGAAGCCCATCATCGGGCCCCTGTCCAAGCTGCTCGAACAGCCGGTGGCCTGGGCCGACGATTGCGTGGGGCCGGAAGCGGAAGCCGTGGTGGCGGGCCTCGAGAACGGCGGCGTGGCCCTGTTGGAGAACCTGCGCTTCCACGCGGGCGAGGAGAAGAACGACCCGGCCTTCGCCGATCAGCTGGCGCGCCTGGGCGATCTCTACGTCGACGACGCCTTCTCCGCCGCGCACCGGGCCCATGCCTCCACCGAGGGCCTGGCCCACCGCCTGCCGGCCTATCCGGGGCTTTCCATGCAGCGCGAGCTGGAGGCGCTGGAAGCGGCCCTGGGATCGCCCAAGCGTCCGGTGCTGGGCATCGTCGGCGGCTCCAAGGTCTCGACCAAGATCGACCTGCTGAAGAACCTGGTCGGCGGCAAGCTCGACGCCCTCGCCATCGGCGGCGGCATGGCCAACACCTTCCTGTTCGCGCAGGGCCACGACGTCGGCGCCTCCCTGTGCGAGCGCGACCTCAAGGCCACCGCCCTGGAAATCCTGGCGGAGGCGAAGGCGAACGGCTGCGAAATCCTGCTGCCTGTCGACCTCGCGGTCGCCACGGAGCTGAGGGCGGGCGTGAAGCCGTCCATCCGCGGCCTCGACGAGGTGGGCGCCGACGACAAGATCTTCGACGCGGGCCCCAAATCCGCCGACCGGGTGAAGGCGGCCATGGACGCTTCGGCGACCCTGATCTGGAACGGGCCGCTCGGCGTGTTCGAGGTTCCGCCCTTCGACGCCGCCACCGTCGCGACCGCCCGCCATGCGGCCGAACTGGCCAAGGCCGGCAAGCTGGTCGCCGTGGCCGGCGGCGGGGATACGGTCGCCGCCCTGCATGCGGCGGGGGTGACGGCCGACTTCACCTTCGTCTCCACCGCCGGCGGCGCCTTCCTGGAGTGGATGGAAGGCAAGACCCTGCCGGGCGTGGCGGCTCTGGAAGTTTAGTCGAGCTGCGGCGACCCGCCCCGCCTCCGGTATCGCCCGGAGGTTGGCGATACCGCACTGCATCCAGTAACATCGCGCCGTTCACGGGCGGGCGGAGCGTTTTGATGCCGAACGATATGTCGAGCGCGGTCGGCGTCGCCGAAGCCGTGGACCTGCGCCGGGTCGGCTCACATCCCGACTACTGGTACCCGCTCTGCTGGTCCGACGAGATCAAGCCGGGGAAGATGCTGGCCCGCCGCTTCGCCGGGGAGCCGATCGTGGTCTACCGCGGCAAGTCCGGCCAGGTATTCGCCCTGGAGGACCGCTGCGCCCACCGCCAGGTGCCGCTGCACCTCGGCGTCGTGGCCGGGGACACGGTCAAGTGCAGCTACCACGGCTGGACCTACGACTGCGCCGGCGCCTGCGTGGACGTCCCCTACATCGGCATGGGCGACAACCGCCTGCCCAACGGGGTGAAGTCCTATCCCTGCCGCGAGATCGAGGGACTGGTGTTCGTGTTCCCGGGGGACCCGGCCCTGGCCGAGGAGCGCCTGCCGTCGGGCCTGGGCTCGGCCCGGAACGGCGCCTACAAGACCCGCAGGCTGAACCGCGAGGTCGCCTGCCACTACAGTTTCATGCACGAAAACCTGTTCGACATGAACCATCAGTTCCTGCACCGCAAACAGATGGGGATGATCAAGGCCAAGTGCCTGGGCCGCGACAACGGGCCGAACTGGGCCGAGGTCCGCTACACCTTCAGCCGCACAGCCGGCTCGGGCACGGTGGGCGAGACGGCGATCCTGGGCGTGGTGCGCGGCCGCGGCGAGGGCGACTTCACCGACCTGATGGTGATCCGCACCGACTACCCCTACCAGAGCCTCAAGGTGTTCGTCGGCGGCGGCGATCCGGTGCTGGACGTGTGGCTGGGCTACACCCCGCTGGACAAGGCGCAGCGCGAGAACCGCACCTTCGGCTATCTGTCGGTGAAGCGTCCGGGCGTCCCGTTGCTGATCGACATCGCCTGGCCCTTCATCACCAAGTTCACGGAAGCCATCTTCCAGGAAGACCGGGACATCGTGGAGTTCGAGCAGGCCGCCCACGACGCGCAGGGCTCTGACTGGAACAACGAGATCTTCCCGCCCATCCGCGACCTCCGCGCCGTCCTCGCCCGCTGCGGCGTGCGGCTGGACGCGCCGCAGGAAGCCTAGTCCTTCCACCAGAGGGGGAAGGACCTAGGAAAGCTTGACGCCCGGCCTGCTCCCGTCACGCTAGCCGGATGTCCTTCCTATCCCTTTCCCCCGATGAGCTCGCGGCGGTCGGCGTCAGCCTGACCGTGGGCCTACGGGCGATCGCGGTCGGTCTGCCGCTGGCGGTGCTGGCGGCGCTGGCCCTGGCGCGGGGGCGGTTCGTCGGACGCACGGCGCTGGACGCCCTGGTGCATGCGCCCCTGGTCCTGCCGCCGGTGGTGGTGGGCTATCTGCTGCTGCTGGCGTTCGGCATTCGCGGGCCGATCGGCAGCTTCCTGAACAATGCCTTCGGCGTGCGGCTGGTGTTCACCACCGGCGGGGCGGCCATGGCGGCGGGGGTGATGGCATTTCCCCTGATGGTGCGGGCGATCCGCCTGTCCCTCGACGCGATCGATCCGAAGCTGGAGGAGGCGGCAAGGTCGCTGGGCGCGGGGCCGCTGGATCGCTTCCTCACCGTCACCCTGCCCCTCGCGGCGCCCGGGGTGCTGGCGGCGGCCATCGTCGGCTTCGCGGCGTGTCTGGGCGAGTTCGGCGCAGTCATCACCTTCGCCGCCAATGTCCCCGGCAAGACCCAGACCCTGCCGCTCGCCATCTACGCCGCCCTGCAGACCCCCGGCGGCGAGGAGGTGGCGGCGCGCCTGGCGACCGTCTCCTTCGTCATCGCCATCGTGGCCCTCGTCGGCTCCGAGGTCCTGGCCCGCCGCACCCGTGCCTGGATCGGCCGATGAGCCTATCCGTCCGTATCCGGAAGAGCTTGGGCGCCTTCTCCCTCGACGCCGCCTTCGAGGGGGCGCCCGCCGGGGTCACCGCCCTGTTCGGCGCCTCGGGCGCCGGCAAGAGCACGGTGCTCGCCGCCATCGCCGGGGCGCTGCGTCCCGACGACGGGCGCATCGCGCTGGGCGACCAGGTCCTGTTCGACAGTGCGGCGGGGATCGATCTTCCCATGGAGCGGCGCGCCGTCGGCTGGGTGTTCCAGGACGCGCGCCTGTTCCCGCACTTCAGCGTCGAGGCCAACCTGCGCTACGGCCTGGCCCGGGCCAAGGACAGGCCGGTGGTCGCCAAGCTGGACGAGGTCGCCGCCGTGCTGGGGATCGAGGCCCTGCTGCAGCGCCGGCCCCGGGACCTGTCGGGGGGCGAGCGCCAGCGCGTGGCGGTCGGCCGGGCTCTCCTGAGCCAGCCGCGTCTGCTGTTGATGGACGAGCCCCTCGCCGCCCTCGACGCCCCCCGCAAGGCCGAGATCCTGCCCTTCCTGGAGCGGCTGAAGACCGCCTTCGCCCTGCCGATCCTCTACGTCACCCATTCCCTTGGCGAGGTGACGCGCTTGGCCGACCGACTGGTGCTGCTGGAGGACGGCAAGGTCGCCGCCCAAGGCCCGCTTGGCGAGGTCCTGGCCCGCCCCGACCTGCCCCTGCTCTCGGCCCGCGCCGACGCCGGGGCGGCCCTGGAGGCGACCGTCGCCTCGCACGATCCCGCCCGCGGCCTGTCGCGGCTGACCGCCGGGGCGGTGGAGCTGGTCACGCCCCTGATCGACCGGCCGGTGGGGACGCCCATCCGCGCCGTCATGCTCGCCCGGGACGTGCTCCTGGCCCTGACGGCGCCGGAGGGCCTTTCCGCCCGCAACATCCTGCCCGCGCGGCTGGAAAGCCTGACCCCCCGCGCCGACGGCACGGTCCTGGTCGCCCTGGTGCTCGCCGACGGCCAGCGCATCCTCTCCGCGGTCACCCGCGACGCGGTGGAGGCCCTGCGGCTCGCGCCGGGACTGGCGCTGTGGGCGGTCGTGAAATCCGTGGCCGTCGAGGGCGCCCGAGGCGGCGGCCTGATGGCGCTCGAAGACTGATCCGGCGGGCTAGCTGAGGGGGGGTCTCGGCAGGTCGTACCGGATCGTCAGGGCGGGCGGATCCTCGCTGTCGGTGACCCTGATCACCTCGGCGTGGCCGCGCCTCAGCTCCTCTCGCATGACGTTGCAGCAGCGGGGCATGCGGTCGGCCGCTCCCGCCTTCGCCGGATAGCCTCCCACGGCCCGGTGCAATTCGCCGGCGTTGATTTCAATGTGATCGCGTCCCTGTCGGCGCGCGCGCTCGATCTTCGCGCCCAGGGCCTCCTGGAAATTGTCGGCCATGGGGAATCAATGGCAGACCCAACCTTTGGTTGCCATTGTGGTTAATCCCCTGAGGCGATGCGCCCCGGCTACAGCATCAGGTCCAGGGAGACCGGGGCATGGTCCGAGGGACGCTCCCACTCGCGTACGTGGTCATGGACGCGGGCGGAGACGCCGCCCTGCTGGCGGATGGCGGGGTCCAGCCCCGGCGAAACCCACAGATGGTCGAGGCGCAGGCCCCGGTTGGAGGCGCGGAAGTCGGCGGCGCGGTAGCTCCACCACGAGAACAGCTTCTGCGGGTCGGGGATGGCTTCGCGCACCGCGTCGGTGAAGCCCAGCGAGGCCTTCAGAGCGGCCATAGCCTCCAGCTCGATCGGCGTGTGGCTCACCACCTTGGACATGTACTTGTGGTTCCAGACGTCGTGCTCGCCGGGCGCCACGTTCATGTCCCCGGTGAGCATGATCGCCTCCTTCGGATCGCGAGCCGCCATGGCCTTGGTCAGCCGCTCATAGAAATCCAGCTTGTGATCGAACTTGGGGTTCAGCTCCCGGTCGGGGATGTCGCCGCCGGCGGGGATGTAGAAGTTGTGGATCTCCACCCCGGCCACCTTCACGCAGACCTCGCGGGCATGGCCGTTCTTGCAGAGGTCGAGGTGCGGGCCGGGCTCGAAGGGCAGGCGGGAGGCGGTGGCCACCCCATGCCAGCCCTTCTGGCCGCGGATGGCGATGTGCGGCAGGCCGGCGTCGACGAAGGCGGCGGTGGGGAATTCGCCCTGCTGGCACTTGGTCTCCTGCATGCACAGGACGTCCACCTCGTTCTCGGCCACGAACTTGGCCACCTGCTCGGCGCGCAGCCGCACCGAATTGACGTTCCAGGTGACCACTCTCAGCCGCATCTCGAATCTCCGTGCCCGTCGCTTTCTCGCATATGGCGACGAGGCATGACCCCTTGAAAAGAAAACGCCCCGTCGCACAGGGCGACGGGCCATGACCCCAGACAAGAAAACGCCCCGTCGCACAGGGCGACGGGGCGGGGGAGTGTTTTAGGTGGCCGCCGCCGGGAGGGGATGGATCCGGAGCGGCCGGGCGCGGCCTAGGTGGCGCGCCGAAACGTGACTTATATGGCGCCCGGCGATATTTTCCGCAAGCGAAATAGAGAATGGGCTTGATCGTTGCAAAACCGCAACAATCGTTAACGGCAGGAGTCAGGGGCGGTTCGAGCGCGGGCGCGGGTCCTGCAGCACGAACAGGCTGGCGTCCAGGCCGTCGGATGGAGTGAGGTCCCCGAGCTGGACCCGGGTCTGCGCGCCTTGCGAATCCACCACCGTCCAGCCGCGCAGGGCGATGGGCTCGTCCGAGAACACCAGCACGATCCGACCCTCCGCCTCCTTGCGACCGTCGCGGGCGCTGATGGTGAAGCCTGTGGGGGTGGGGTCCACGGCGCTGATCACCACCCCCCGGTCGAGGCGGACCTCGCGGGCCAGAAGCAGGTTCAGGGGCGTGCGGCTCAGGGGGAAGCGGTCGAAGGTCTTCAGCCGGGCGTCGTAGACCGAGACGTTCGAGCCGTCGGAGACGATGACCATTTCGGCGGGGGCGTCGTACTGGAAGCGCGCCTTGCCCGGGCGCTTCATCGAGAAGACGCCCGTGGACATCGAGCCGTTGGGCGCGGTCTGGGTGAACTTGCCGCTGACGGTCTTCAGCCCCTGGATGTAGGCGGTGGCCTTGGCGACCAGGGCCTTGGCCTCCTCGGTCAGGGCCTTGTCCATGGCGGCGCTCGCCGCGAACGGCGCGGCGGCGAAGGCCAGGCCGGCGGCGATGGCTGAAGACAGGCCCGAAGAGAGAAATGCGCGGCGGTGCATGGCGGCCTCGGATGCGTCGATTCGGCTCAGCGTAACGCCTAACCCCCGGCTTTGGTCCCGCCAAGGCGCTCGCGCGGCGGGAATGGGGCGGCGCTTGAGCCCGGCTTCGCCTTGGGCTTTGCTGCGGCCGGCCCTGGTCTGCGTCGCCGATCCCGGCGTCCCGCCCGGCCAACCGCCTTGGGGGGCACGTCCATGACTCTCAGTCAGCGTCTCGCAGCCGAGTTCATCGGCACGCTCTGGCTCGTGCTCGGCGGCTGCGGCTCGGCTGTGCTGGCCGCCGCCTTTCCCGCCTTGGGCATCGGCTTTGTGGGTGTGTCGCTCGCCTTCGGCCTGACCGTCCTGACCATGGCCTACGCCATCGGCCACGTTTCGGGGTGCCACCTGAACCCGGCGGTCTCGGTGGGCCTGTGGGCCGGTGGGCGGTTCCCGGCCAAGTCCCTGCCGGCCTATATCGTCGCCCAGGTCGCGGGGGCGATCGCGGGGGCGGGGATCCTCTACGTCATCGCCAGCGGCCAAGCCGGCTTCGACGCGGCGACCTCCGGCTTCGCCTCCAACGGCTACGGCGAGCATTCCCCCGGCGGCTATTCCCTGGCCGCCTGCCTGGTGTGCGAGGTCGCCATGACCTTCGGCTTCCTGTTCGTGATCCTGGGTTCGACCCACGGGGACGCGCCCAAGGGCTTCGCGCCCATCGCCATCGGCCTGTGCCTGACCTTGATCCACCTGATCTCGATCCCGGTCACCAACACCTCGGTGAACCCGGCCCGCTCCCTGGGGCCGGCCCTGTTCCAGGGCGGCTGGGCCTTGTCTCAGCTCTGGCTGTTCTGGGTCGCGCCCCTGGTCGGGGCGGTGCTGGCGGGCTTCGCCTACAAGTGGGTGGGCGGTCAGACCAACCCCGCGCCGGTCCCGGTCACGGGCGACAAGCAAAGCTGACCCGGGAGACGGGGGCCGCTAGAGCGGGATGCGGAAAAGTGGGTACCGGTTTTCCGCGTCAATCCCGCTCTAAATGCATAGAATCGATCACGGTTTATGATTTTGGATTGGTTCAATCCAAAATCACCGTGATCTAGGCCTCCGTCTCGATCCGGAACTGCTCATTGTAGAGCTTGGAATAGAGCCCGCCCCGGGCCAGGAGCTCGGCGTGGGCGCCGCGCTCGACGATGCGGCCCGCCTCCAGCACCAGGATCAGGTCGGCCCTGAGGATGGTCGAGAGGCGGTGGGCGATGACGAGGCTGGTGCGCCCCTCCAGCAGGGGCTCCAGCGCCGTCTGGATCAGGGCCTCCGAACGGGAATCCAGCGACGAGGTGGCCTCGTCGAGGATCAGCACGCGGGGATCGCGCAGGAGCACCCGGGCGATCGCCAGCCGCTGGCGCTCGCCCCCGGAAAGCTTGTAGCCCCGCTCGCCCACCGTGGTGGCGTAGCCTTCGGGGAGGGCCGCGATGGTCTCGTGGATCTGGGCCAGGCGGCAGGCCCGCTCCAGCTCCTCGTCGGTGGCGTCCCGCTTGGCGTAGCGGAGGTTCTCGGCGAGCGAGGCATTGAAGAGGGTCGTCTCCTGGGTGACCGTCGCCATCCAGCGCGGCAGGTCGGCCAGGGACAGCTGCCTCAGGTCCACCCCGTCCAGACTGACCACGCCTTCGTCCGGATCGTAGAGGCGGGTGGCGAGGTAGGTCAGGGTGGTCTTGCCCGCCCCGCTCGGCCCCACGAGGGCCACCATCTGGCCCGGGCGCGCCTCGAAGGAGATGTCCACCAGGGTCGGGGCGCCGATGGCGTAGGCCATGGAGACGCGCTCGAAGCGCAGCTCGCCTTTCGCGTTTTCGAGACGCACCGGATCGGCCGGCTCCTCGATCTCGATCGGCAGGTCCAGGTATTCGAAGATGCGGCGGAACAGGGAGGAGGCCGTGGCGATGTCCACGTGCACGTTCACCAGGGCCGAAACCGGCTGATAGAGCCCGCCCAGATAGGCCACGAAGGCGACGATGGCGCCCAGCGTCAGCCGTCCCGCGATCACCTCATGCCCGCCCACCAGGTAGATCAGGGCCGGGCCGATGGTGATGAACATCATGATCCACATCATGAACCAGCGCCCGGCCATGGCCTGGCGGATCTGCAGGTCGCGCACCGCCGCGGCCTTCTCGCCGTAGCGCTTGATCTCCGGGGCCTGGCCGCCGAACAGGCGCACCAGGAGGAAGCCCGAGACCGACAGGGTCTCCTGCACATAGGCGGTCAGCTCGGCCAGCCGCTCCTGGGTCTCCTTGGAGATGCGGGCCCGCACCTGGCCGACGCTGCGGGTCGGCAGGACGAAGGCGGGGAGCACCGCGCAAGCCACGAGCGCCAGCATCCAGTCCAGCTTGAAGAGGACGATCACCGTGAAGGTCACCGTGACGGTGTTGGTGACCAGCGAGACCATGGTGCCGCCGATCACCCCCGCTACCCCGCCGACGTCGTTCTGCAGCCGGGACTGGATCTCGCCGGAGCGGGTGACGGTGAAGAAGCGCAGGGACTGGCGCAGGAGCCGCTCGTAGATGCCCCGCCGCAGGTCGAAGATCATCCCCTGCGCGACCACATTGGTCAGCGAGCTCTGCCAGACCCCGATCAGGCCGGCCAGGAGCCGCGTCCCGATCATCCCGGCGACCAGCAGGTTCAGGAGCATGCCGTCCTTGGAGGGCAGGGCCTTGTCGATCACCTCGCGCAGCAGAAGCGGCGGGACGAGGCCCAGGATCGCCACCAGCAGCACGCAGGTCAGGATCAGCAGCGACGGCTTCCACTCGGGCAGCAGGTAGCGGCCGATGCGGACCAGGTCGGCGCGGGTGAGCGGCGGCCCCTTGGGCGCCTCTCCATAGTTCAGTCGACCGAAGCCTCCGCGCATTCCCCGCCGTCTACACGACGGGCGGGGGCCCCGCCAGGATATCGCGCTTCCCGGCGTGGTTGGCGGCGCCGACGACGCCCTCGCGCTCCATCTTCTCGATCAGGGAGGCGGCGCGGTTGTAGCCGATCTGCAGGCGGCGCTGGATGTAGCTGGTGGACGCCTTGCGATCCCGGGTGACCACGGCGACGGCGCGGTCGTAGAGGTCGTCGCCGGAGCCGCCGCCGAAGTCCCCGTCCTCGTCGTCCCCGTCCTCGTCGGGGGCGGCGGTGACCTCCTCCAGGTACTGCGGCTCGCCCTGGCCGCGCAGGAAGGCGGCCACGGCCTCGACCTCGCCGTCGGAGACGAAGGGGCCGTGCAGGCGGGTCACCTGGCCGCCGCCGGCCATGTAGAGCATGTCGCCCTGGCCCAGGAGCTGCTCGGCGCCCTGCTCGCCCAGGATGGTGCGGGCGTCGATCTTGGAGGTGACCTGGAAGCTGATCCGGGTCGGGAAGTTGGCCTTGATGGTGCCGGTGATCACGTCCACGGACG
>CANJID010000054.1 GCA_947474395.1 Caulobacterales bacterium | reverse complement strand
AGGCCGCCCTGGACGACGCCGGGATCGAAAGCTTGGTGTTCGACGCGGGCGCGCCCTGGCCGGGCGCCATCCCCGCCCGCCTGATGGTTGGCGATCACGACGCCGACCGGGCGCGCCGGGTGATCGCGGACGCTGAGCGGGACGCCCTGGAGGGTTAGGCCGCCTTCTCGTGCGCGCCTTCCCATTGGCCGAGGCAGGCCAGGCTGTTCATGCGGGCGCGGTGGCAGAAGGCGCGTTGGGCGGCGGAGACGTTCTCGGTCTTGCCGGCCCAGGCCTTCTGCGGGGCCGCCTGCAGGGCGCGGCCGTAGGAGAAGGTCATCTTCCAGGGGAAGCCGCCGATGCGGTTCATGGCGTCCAGGTGGGCCGTGGCCTCCTGGTCGCTCTGGCCGCCCGAGAGGTAGGCGATCCCCGGCACGGCGGAGGGGACGGTGGCCTTCAGGGCGGCGATGGTGCGGACGGCGACCTCCTCGACCGAGGCGCGCTTGGAGCAGCCCTTGCCGCAGATGACCATGTTCGGCTTCAGCACGATGCCCTCGAGGGGGACGCGCTGCTCGAACAGCTCCTGGAACACCGCGTTGAGGACGAAGCGGGTGACCTCGTCGCAGCGCTCGATGTCGTGGGCGCCGTCCATCAGCACCTCAGGCTCGACAATCGGCACGATCCCCGCCTGCTGGCACAGGGCCGCGTAGCGGGCGAGGGCATGGGCGTTGGCCTTGACGGCCCCGGCGGTCGGGACACCCTCGGCGATGTCGATCACCGCCCGCCACTTGGCGAAGCGCGCGCCGCGCTCGTAGTACTTGGCCAGCCGGGCGGCCAGCTTGTCGAGGCCGACGGTGATGGTCTCGCCGGGGAAGTAGGGGAGGGGCTGCACCCCTTCGTCGACCTTGATGCCCGGGATCGAGCCCGCCGAATTGATCAGCTCCACCAGGGGCGTGCCGTCGGCGGCGTCCTGCCAGATGGTCTCGTCGTAGAGGATCACGCCCGAGATGTGGTTCTTCATGGCGTCGGAGCGGAACATGAACTCGCGATAGTCGCGCCGGTTCTCCTCGGTGCTTTCCACGCCGATTGCGTCGAAGCGCTTCTTGATGGTTCCGGAGGATTCGTCCGCGGCGAGGATGCCCTTGCCCGGGGCCACCATCTTCTCCGCGATCGCGTTCAACGCCGCCAGATCCATCTTCGCCAAGTCCTTGCCATTGTCCCGAACCGTCCGGGACCGTTCTATTCTGCGTAGCCGCCCGGCTGCAACAGGATGGAGCCCGCGGCCTATTTGCTCGGGGGCGGGTCCATCTTGACGATGTCGCGCACCAGGGGCGCGAGGGGGTTCCAGGCCATGACGCGGGCGAGCTCGGGCAGGCTGGCCTTGCGCTCCGCCATCAGCTTGCGCCGGTCGGCCAGGATGGGCTTCAGCCCCTTCACGGCGGCGATGTAGGCGCGCATCACCGCCTTCCAGCTGCCCCCGTCGCGCCAGACGCTGAAGGCCATGAAGGCGTCGTAGGCCAGGTGCAGGGGAAGCTGGGTCCAGATCCACGGCTCCGGCGTGTTCTTCACCCAGGTCCAGACCCGGTTGCGGTGGCCGTGGAACAGGGTGAAGCCGGAATAGCGGCCGGTGATGGCCGAGCCCGCGTGAAGCACCACCGCGTCGGGCACCTGCACCGCCTGCCAGCCCGCGAGCTGCAGGCGGTAGGCGATGTCCACGTCCTCGCAATAGCAGAAGAAGGGCTCGTAGAAGCCGTCCAGCTCCATGAACACGTCCCGCCGGTAGAGGGCGGCGGCGGCGCAGGGACCGAAGATCTCGCCTTCCGGGGCCACGCGGCTGACCGGCTTGCCCCAGCGGGCGCGCCAGGCGACCCCGGCCACGTGCCAGCAGTCGCCGATGCCGTCGAGGCGCAGGGGGTAGCGCAGGTCAACCTGCGTGGAGCCGAAGCTGGCGGCCTTCGGCCAGCGCTTGGTGGCCGCCATCAAGGCGCCGAGCCATTCCGGCTTGGCCTGGGTGTCGGGGTTGAGGGTGGCGAACCACTCCGACTTCGAGGCGCGGGCGGAAACATTGTTGCCGGCGGCGAAGCCCAGGTTGGCGCGCATCAGCTCCACCCGAAAGCGCGCGTCGGGCAGGCGCAGGGCCTCGATCGAGCCGTCGACCGAATCGTTGTCGATCACCACCGCCTCGAAGTCGGTGAAGGTCTGGGCCGCCAGGGCGTCCAGGCAGTCCTGCAGATAGTGGCCCGACTGGTAGGCGACGATGCAGACCGTGACGGCCGGGACCTTCGGGGCGTCGGTAGGGGTGGCGGACTTCTTGGGGGGCATCTCGGGCCTGATGGTCGCGCCCGGATCGGGTGACGCGAGCGCCTTCCTAGGCTATAGGCCCGCTTCCCTCAAACCGGGGTTTTCGCCACATGGGCGACCTTTCGTCCCGCAAGATCGGCATGGTCAGCCTGGGCTGCCCCAAGGCCCTCGTCGATTCCGAGGTCATTCTCACCCGGCTGCGGGCGGAGGGTTACGAGACCTCGCCCACCTACCAGGGCTCGGACGCGGTGATCGTCAACACCTGCGCCTTCCTGGATTCGGCGCGGGAGGAGAGCCTGGCGGCCATCGCGGAGGCCGAAGCCTCGGGCAAGCCGGTGATCGTGACCGGGTGCCTGGGCGCCGAGCGGGCCCTGGTCGAGGCGCGCGCGCCGGGGGTGGCGGCCATCACCGGTCCGCACGCCGCCGATGCGGTGATGGAGGCAGTGCACCGGGTCGCCCCGCGCAGCGATCCCTTCGCCGAACTGGTCCCGGTCCCGGCGGGCGGGGTCAAGCTGACGCCCAAGCACTACGCCTATCTGAAGATTTCCGAGGGCTGCAATCACCGCTGCAGCTTCTGCATCATCCCGGCCCTGCGCGGCGACCTGGTCTCGCGCCCCATCGGCGAGGTCCTGGCCGAGGCCGAGGCCCTGGCCTCCACGGGAGTGAAGGAGCTCCTGGTCGTATCGCAGGACACCTCCGCCTACGGCCTCGACATCCGCTACGCTCAGAGCGAGTGGCGCGGACGGGATTGGACGGCGAATCTGGAGGGCCTGTGCCGGGGCCTGGGCGAGCTCGGGCTGTGGACCCGGCTCCACTACGTCTATCCCTACCCGCACGTGGATCAGGTGATTCCGCTGATGGCCGAGGGCAAAATCCTGCCCTACCTCGACATCCCGTTCCAGCACGCGGCGCCCAATGTGCTGAAGGCGATGAAGCGCCCCGCGGCCCAGGAGAAGACCCTGGAGCGGATCGCCCGCTGGCGCGAGATCGCCCCGGACCTGACCATCCGCTCGACCTTCGTGGTGGGTTTCCCCGGCGAAACCGAGGCCGATTTCGAGTTCCTGATGGACTGGCTGGAGGAGGCCCAGCTCGATCGGGTGGGGTGCTTCGCCTACGAGAACGTGGCCGGGGCGAGCGCCCGCGACCTGCCGGGCCATGTCCCGGAAGAGATCAAGCAGGCCCGCCGCGAGCGGCTGATGGCGGCCTCCGCGCGGATCAGCCGGGCGCGGCTGAAGAAGAAGGTGGGGCGCACCATCGAGGTGATCGTCGACGCGGTGGCCCCGGACGGCCTCGCCACCTGCCGCTCCAAGGGCGACGCCCCGGAGATCGACGGCAAGGTATGGGTGCCCCAGGGCGCGGCCCTGAAGGCGGGGGACATCGTCAAGGTGCGGGTGGACGCTTCCGACGACTTCGACCTGACCGCGACCCCGACCGATTTCCGGCTGAGGAGCGCGGTTCCGGCCGCGCAACGCCGGATGCACCGGGTCATCACCCGCCGGTGACGGGATTCGTCCACAGGACCTGGTCTTCCGCCGACGGCCTGGTCCTGCACGCCCGCGACTATGCGGGAGCCGGGGGCGAGGCCAAGCTGCCGGTCCTCTGCCTGCACGGCCTGACCCGCAACGCCGCCGACTTCGAGGCCCTGGCGCCCTGGATCGCGGCGACGGGGCGGCGGGTGCTGGCGGTGGATTTCCGCGGGCGGGGACGTTCAGCGTGGGATCCGACCCCCACCAACTACCTGCCGACCTTCTATGCCGCCGACGTCCTGGCGCTGATGGACGCCGCCGGGATCAGCCGCGCCGTCTTCGTCGGCACCAGCCTCGGCGGGATCGTGACCATGCTGCTGGCGGCAACAAGGCCCGCGGCTGTCGCCGGGGCGGTGCTGAATGACATCGGCCCGAGTATCGCGCCCGAGGGACTGGCGCGGATCAGCGGCTACACCGGGGTCCCGGCGGCGACCCGCAACTGGAGCGAGGCGGCGGCCTACGCCCGGGCCATCAACGCGGTCGCCTTTCCGGCCTATGGCGAGGCTGACTGGATGGCGTTCGCGCGGCGGCTGTTCGCGGAAGGGCCGGACGGCGCCATCCGCCTGGCCTACGACCCCGACATCGCCGTGCCGCTGGCGGCGGCCGCCGCCGCCGGCGCGGCGGCGCCCGACCTGACTCCCCTGTTCCTCGGCCTGGCGACGGGCAGGCCTCTGCTGCTGGTGCGGGGCGGGCTCTCCGATATCGTCGATGCGCCGCGGGCGGTGCAGATGCGGGCCCTGGCGCCGGCCATGGCTTATGCGGAGGTGGAAGGCGTCGGCCACGCCCCGATGCTGGACGAGCCGGAAGCGCTGGCCGCGCTGGCGGCCTTTCTTGCAGAGGCCCCCTAGCTCGCGTCTTCGCCCTCTTCATCGAGCGGCGGCGAGACCCGCAGGGCCGTGACCTGGTTGCGGTGGCGGCGCAGGACGTTGAAGCGGTGGCCGTGGAAGATGAAGGTCTGGCCCGCCTCGGGGATGGTCTGGGCCTCGTGGATCACCAGTCCCGCCACCGTCACCCACTCGTCGTCGGGCAGGCGCCAGTCCATGGCGCGGTTGAGGTCGCGGATGGTGACGGCGCCATCGACGTTGACCGAGCCGTCCGGCTGGCGGCGCACGCCCTCCGGGGTCGCGTCATGCTCGTCCTCGATGTCGCCGACGATCTCCTCGAGGATGTCCTCCAGGGTGACCAGGCCCTGCAGGGCGCCGTACTCGTCGACGACCAGGGCGAAGTGGCTCTTCTTCTTCAGGAAGGCGTTGAGCTGGTCCTTCAGGTTGGTGGTGTCCGGGACGAACCAGGGCTCCCTGGCCACGGCCAGGATGTCGAGGCCCTCGACCCCGCGCTCGGCGGCGGCGATGGCGCGGGCGAGGTCGCGGGCGTGCAGCACGCCGACGATGTTCTCCGGCTCGTCCTTGTAGAGGGGGATGCGGGTGTAGGGGGCTTCCAGGGCCTGGGCCACCAGCTCGCGGGCGGTCAGGTCGCAGTCCAGCATCACCATGTTGGTGCGATGGACCATCACCTCCGAGACATCGAGGTCGGCGAGGTCGAGGACGCCGCCGAGCATCTGCCGGTCGCGGCTTTCGACCAGGCCTTCGGAGTGGTGGTACTCGACCGCGCCGCGGATTTCCTCGTGGGCGGCCAGCACGTCGGTCTCCATCGACAGCTTCACGCCGAAGGGGGTGAGGACTTTTCGGATCGCCCACTGGATCGCGTAGATCAGCGGTGAGGCCAGCCGGACCACCACGGTGGTGGGGACCGACAGGGCCCGGGCCACGTCGTCCGGCCGGGCGATGGCGATGGTCTTGGGCAGGACCTCGGCGAAGATGAAGACGGCGGCGGTCATCACCGCCGTGGCGATGGCCACGCCCCAGGCGCCGGGAATCTGGCGGGTCAGGACGTCGGTGAAGAGGGCCGAGGCCAGGATGTTGATCAGGTTGTTGCCCAGGAGCACCGAGCCGATCATCGTCTCCTGGTTCTCGATCAGCCGGTTGACCCGGCCCGCGGCCCGGTCCCCGTCGCGCTCGGCCTGGTGCATGCGCGCGCGGCTGGCCGCGGTCAGGGCGGTCTCGGCCGCCGAGAACAGGGCGGAGAACGACAGAAGGACGATGACGACCAGGGCGACGACGCCCAGGGCGGCGGTCATGGCTAGCTCCGATACAGGTTAGGCGAGGGCGCCCTCGCTCAACAGAAAGCTTAGCAGACGGGATCGATCCACGCCCTTGGCGACGAAGGCTTCGCCGAGGCTGCGCACCAGGACGAAGGTCACGCCCCCGGCCTCGGCCTTCTTGTCCTGGGCCATGTGCACGGCCAGGCGTTCGGCATGGAAGGGCGCGCCCTGGACCTGTTCCAGGCGCGTCGGCAGGCCGGCGGCGGCGATGGCGGCCTCGGCGCGGGCGGCGTCCGTCGTGGAGCAGAGGCCCAGCGCGGCCGAAAACCGGTAGGCCAGGGCGCAGCCGGCGGCGACAGCCTCTCCGTGCAGCAGGGCCGCCCCGTAGCCGGTCTCGGCCTCCAGGGCGTGGGCGAAGGTGTGGCCGAGGTTGAGCAGGGCCCGGCGGCCGGTCTCCTTCTCGTCCTCGGCGACGATCTCGGCCTTCATCTCCACCGAGCGGGCGACGGCGACGGCCAGCGCGGCTCGCTCAAGGGCCAGCACTTGCCTGCCGTGGGTCTCCAGCCACTCGAAGAAGGCGAGATCCCCGAGGAGGCCGTATTTGATGATCTCGGCGTAGCCCGCGCGGACCTCCCGTTGAGGCAGGGTGACCAGGACGTCGAGGTCGGCCAAAACCAGGCGCGGCTGGTGGAAGGCGCCGATCAGGTTCTTGCCGCGGGGGGTGTCGATGGCGGTCTTGCCGCCCACCGAGGAATCCACCTGGGCCAGGAGGGTGGTGGGAATCTGGATGAAGTCGATGCCGCGCTTGTAGATCGAGGCGGCGAACCCCGCGAGGTCGCCCACCACCCCGCCCCCGAAGGCGGTGATCACGTCGCCCCGGTCCAGGCCTAGGGCCAGGAGGCGGTCGCAGAGGTCCTCCAGGCCGGCGAAGCTCTTGGTCTCCTCGCCGGGGGGCACGACGATCATGTCGACGGCGACGCCGCCGGATTCCAGGGCGGCGGCCAGGCGCTCGCCGTGGTGGTCGGCCACGGTCTGGTCGGTGACGACCACGGTGCGGCCCCGGGGCAGGAAGGGGGCGAGCTTGGCCCCCGCCCGGTCGATCAGGCCGGGGGCGATCTCCACGTCGTAGGCGCGGCCGCCCAGGCTGACGGTGACGCTCTTCATGACGCGGCGGCCTTCTCTCCTGCGACGCCGGCGTGGGCGCTCAACGCTGCGAGCACGGCGTCGAGCCCGACCTGATGCGGGGCGTCGCCGATCTCCACGGTAAGGTCGGCCTCGGCGTAGGCCGGGTAGCGCGCCTCGGCCAGCTCCGAGAGCACGGCCTTGGCGTCCTTGCCGCGCAGCAGGGGGCGGTGGTCCTTGCGGGCGACCCGGCGGGCGAGGATCTCGATGTCGGCCTTGAGCCAGACCGAGATCGCCTTCTGCTTGATCAGGCGCCGCGTCTCCGGGTTCATGAAGGCGCCGCCGCCGGTGGCGAGCACATGGGGCGCCTCGTCCAGCAAGCGGGCGATCACCCGCCGCTCGCCGTCGCGGAACTCGGTCTCGCCGCGCTCGGCGAAGATCTCGGCGATGGAGCGGCCGGCGGCCTTCTCGATCTCGTCGTCGGCGTCATGGAAGGGCAGGTCGAGCACGGCGGAGAGGCGGCGGCCGATGCTCGACTTGCCGACCCCCATCAGCCCCACGAGGGCGATGGTCCTGGTCCGCAGGGCGGGGTCGGGGGTCACGACGGCTTGAGCCTCGCCTTGACCGCCGCGACCACGTTCTCGGCGGTGATGCCGAACTCCTTGTACAGGCGCTCGTAGGGGGCGCTGGCGCCGAAGCTCGACATGCCGACGAAGCCGCCGTCCTCGCCGATGAACCGCTCCCAGCCGAACTTCACCCCGGCCTCCACGGCGACGCGGGCGGGGGACTTGCCGATCACCGACTTGCGGTAGCGCTCGTCCTGGGCCTCGAACAGGGACCAGCAGGGAGTGGAGACCACGCGGGTCCCGACGCCCTGGGCATGGAGCGTCTCGCGGGCGGCCATGGCGATGGCGACCTCGGTGCCGGAGGCGAAGATGGTCGCCTGAGCCTCGCCGACGGCGGGCGCCAGCTCATAGGCGCCCTTGGCGCAAAGGTCGCCGCCGGAAGTGCGCACCGGCGGGGTCTTCTGGCGGGACAGGGCCATGACCGAGGGGGCCTTGTCGGACTTCAGGGCCAGCTTCCAGCACTCGGCGGTCTCGATGGCGTCGGCGGGGCGGAAGACCAGCAAATTGGGCATGGCGCGCAAGGACGCGACCTGCTCGACCGGCTGGTGGGTCGGGCCGTCTTCGCCCAGGCCGATGGAATCGTGGGTCATGACGTGGATGACGCGGGCGCCCATCAGGGCGCCGAGGCGGATCGCCGCGCGGCTGTAGTCGGCGAAGGCCAGGAAGGTGCCGGAGTAGGGGATCACGCCCCCGTGCAGGGCCATGCCGTTCATGGCCGCCGCCATGCCGAACTCACGCACCCCGTAGTGGACGTAGCGCCCGCCGTAGCCGGGGGCGTCGAAGGGGACCATGCCGGTGGTGTAGGTGTTGTTCGAGCCGGTCAGGTCCGCCGAGCCGCCGACCATCTCGGGGATGGCCACGGTCAGGGCCTCCAGCGCGGCGCCGGAGTGGACCCGGGTGGCGTTGTTGGGGGCGTTCTCGACCAGCTTCTCGATATGGGCGTCCAGCGACCGAAAAGCGTCCGCGGGCAGCCCGCCCTTCATGGCGCGGGTGAAGTCCGCGGCCCCGGCGGAGCGCTTGAGCTGGGCCTGCCAGGCCTTGCGGGCGCGGGCGCCCTTGCGGCCGGCCTTGCGCCAGGCGTTCAGCACCGGCTCGGGCAGCTCGAACGGCGCATCCGCCCAGCCCATGGCGTGCCGGGCGGCGGCGATCTGCTCGTCGAACAGGGTGTAGCCGTGGCTGTGGGGGTCGCCTTCCTTGGGTCCGGCGCCCTTCGAGATCTTGGTCTTGCAGGCGATCATGGTCGGCCGGTCCTGCCGGGTCGCCCAGCGCAAGGCGGCGGCGATTCGGCCGTGATCGTGGCCGTCGACGGCCTTGACCGCCCAGCCGGCGGCCTTGAAGCGGGCGACCTGGTCGCCGGTCTCGGCGATGGTGGCCACCCCGTCGATGGTGGTGTTGTTGTCGTCGAAGAGGACGGTCAGGCGGTTCAGCTTCAGCCGGCCGGCGATGGAGATCGCCTCGTGGCTGATCCCCTCCATCAGACAGCCGTCGCCGGCGATCACCCAGGTGCGGTGGTCGACGATGTCGCCGAAGCGGGCGGCCAGGTGACGCTCGGCCATGGCCATGCCGACGGCGGTGGCGAGCCCTTGGCCGAGGGGGCCGGTGGTGGTCTCCACGCCGGGGGTGTGGCCGTATTCGGGGTGGCCGGCGGTGTTGGAGCCCCACTGACGGAAGTCCTTGATCTGCTCCATGGTCACGGCCTTGAAGCCGGTCAGGTGCAGCAGGGCGTAGATCAGCATCGAGCCGTGGCCGGCCGACAGGACGAAGCGGTCGCGGTCCGGCCAGGCGGGATCGCTCGCGTCGTACTTCAGGAACTTGGTCCAGAGGACGGTGGCGACGTCGGCCATGCCCATGGGCATGCCCTGGTGGCCGGAGCGGGCGCGGTGCACGGCGTCCATGGAGAGGACACGGATCGCGTCGGCCATGCGTTCGGGCGTGACACGGGAAAGGGCGGGCTGGGCCCGGAGATCGTCGGCAGCCATGGGACCTTCGGCTAAGCGCTTGGGGGCGAGGCCGACCTTTGCGCCAGCGAGAGGACCCGCGCAAGCGCATCGACACGCAAAGAGATGTCATCACAGGTCTTGGAGCGCGGCGCGCGGCGGCTATGATGACGTTTCAGACGGATGGAGGCGGGGCATGGCGGACGCGAACGGCGCAGGCGCGACGCTGGAGTCGGCGATGCGACGGCTGGACGGAGCTGTTGGCAGCCTCGAGGCGAAGCTTTCGGCGAAGCTCGAGGCCATGGCCTCCGGCAAGGACGATCTGTTTGACGCCGACTCATCGCAACTCGCCGCCGAGTTGGAAACCGCCCGCGCCCGCGAAAAGGCCCTGGAGCAGGTGGCCGCCGAGGCCTCCGCGGCCCTGGGCCGGGCCGCCGCCGAGGTTCGCGCGGCCCTGCAGGCGGAGGGCTAGGCCATGGGAACAGTAACGGTTGAGGTGAACGGCCGGGCCTATCCGGTGGGCTGCGAGGACGGGCAGGAAGCCCATGTCACCTCCCTGGCCCGCCAGTTCGATCGCCAGGTGCGCGAGGTCGCCGGCCAGGTCGGGCAGGTTGGCGAGCTGCGTCTGTTCCTGATGGCCGCCCTGATGACCGCCGACGAGCAGGCCGACCTGAAGCAGAGGCTTGAGAGCGCCGAAACCCGTCTGGCCGATATCGAGGGCGGAGGCCTGAACGCCGAGGCGGCGGCCGCCCGGGCGCTCGAAGGCGCGGCGGCGCGGATCGAAGCCCTGGTGGCCAAGCTGGACTGAGGCCGGGCGGCCCCCCGCCGCGCTTGTACCCAGGGCCCGGGAGCCTTACCTTCGGTGTCGGCGGGTCTTCTGCGGCTCACGTTGGAGGCTCAAATCCCGGGGACCTTAATCATCCTCGACGGGAGCTGTCCCTGACCGGGTTCGTGGATCCGGACACACGGCGCCCACCTGTTAATTCAGGTCCGAGGGGATTTCACGCGCTCCACGGCTCTTGTGGGGACCCGCCACCCTTCCTCCCTGCCCACTCAGTGGTCACCCCTAAGGGGTTTCCCGGTATTTCGACCTTCGCCGTGAGGGTCTAGCCTTTCCCCAGCGTATGACCATGCACGGCATAGTGGCCGGCGTTATAACGTATCGGGGATAATCACCGTGCTTGAGCTTCGTCCCGCGGCGCCGTCGCGCGCCCGCATCCTCATGGCCGCCCTGGCCGGGGTCAGCGCCCTCGCCCTTTCCACCCAGGTCCTCGCCGAAACCGCCGCCCCGGCCCCTGCGTCCGAGGCCCCAGTCGCCACGGCGGACGAAGCCGTTGCCGAAGAGGTGCTGGTGTTCGGCCGCGGAGAGCTGAAGATCGGCGTCGCCCAGGCGGCCTCCGAAGGCACCATCGCCGGCTCTGACCTCATGGTGCGGCCCCTGCTGCGGGTCGCCGAACTGCTGGAAGCGGTTCCGGGCATGATCGCGGCCCAGCACTCGGGCTCGGGCAAGGCCAACCAGTACTTCCTGCGCGGCTTCAACCTCGACCACGGGTCGGACTTCACCACCTACATCGACGACGTGCAGATGAACTTCCGCACCCACGGCCACGGCCAGGGCTACCTGGACCTCAACGGCCTGATTCCGGAGATCGTCGACCGCGAGGACTTCCGCAAAGGTCCCTATCGCGGCGACGGCGGCGACTTCGCCATGGCGGGCGCGGCCTATATGTCCACCGTGCGGGGCTACGACCGGCCCTGGATCTCGGCCGAGGGCGGCTCCTACGGCTGGTACAAGCTGGCGGGCGGCGGCACCGCCCCGGTCGGTGCCGGCGAGCTGACCCTGGTCGGCCAGGCGAAGATCTACAACGGCCCCTGGCAGGAGCCGGAGCATCTGCGCCACCTTTCGGCCTTCGCCAAATACACCGTCCCGACCTCGCTCGGGCAGCTCGACCTGACCAGCCACTTCTATCGGGGGACCTGGCATCCGACCGAGCAGATCCCGGACCGGATCATCGGCTCGAAGGTCTGCGCGGACGTGTTCTGCTCGCCCGATCCCAGCGCCACCGGCGAGACCACCCGCTGGATTCTCGACGCCAAGCTCTCGGGCGACGGCTGGCGGGGCAATGTCTACAGCCAGTACTACGACTGGAACATGTTCTCGAACCCGACCTATGCGGATGCGGCGGGCAAGAGCGCCCAGATTCACCAGTTCGACAAGCGCTGGATCTTCGGCGGCAAGTACGAGCGCAACTGGGCCCTGCGGCCGGGCCTGGACCTCGCCATCGGCACCGAGGAGCGCTTCGACCACATCGGCGACGTGGGCGTCTATCACACCATAGACCGGGCCTTCGTGAACTCCTTCGGGGCCTACAAGGTCGATGAGGGCTCCGCCTCAGCCTACGCAGAGGTGACCTGGCAGCCGATCGAGAAGCTGCGCCTGACGGGCGCGGTGCGGGGCGACTACTACCACTACAACGTCCGGGCCAGGGACGCGGAGGCCGCCCTGATCGGCGAGGGCAAGGGCGGCGACGCGATCGTCTCCCCGAAGTTCGACGCCGCCTACAAGATTACCGACCACCTGGAGGCCTATTTCAACTGGGGCCGCGGCTTCCACTCCAACGACGTGCGCGGCGCCGTGACCTCCACCCCGGTGCCGGTGCTGGTGCAGGGGACCGGCAAGGAAGCGGGCCTGCGCTATCAGCTCAGCCACTTCACCCTGACGACCACCTACTGGTGGCTGGACCTCGGCAGCGAGCTGAAGTTCGTGGGGGATTCCAACGCGGTGGAGCCGACCGGCGCCTCCAGCCGGCACGGTTATGAGATCGTCGGCTTCTGGCGGCCGTGGCACTGGCTGGCGATCGACGCCAACTACACCGCCAGCCATGCCCGCTACGACAACGGCGACTACATCCCCAACGCCTTCGAGAACGCGGCGGCCGTGGGCGTCACGGCGATCTTCGACCACTGGGAAGGCGCGATCCGCCTGCGCCACCTGGGCCCCTATCCGCTGCTCGAGGACAACTCGGAGCGGGACAAGGGCTCGAACGTGATCAACATGCGCGGCGCCTGGAAGCCGACCCCGAAGTGGGAGGTCTACGCCGAGCTGCTGAACGTCCTGAACAGCAAGGACAAGGACATCACCTATTGGTACGAGTCCTACATCCCCAAGTTCGACGCCGCCCCGGTCGAGGGGACCCTCAGCCGGGTGGTCGAGCCGCGCACCTTCCGCGTGGGCGCCAAGTACACGTTCTAGAGTCTAGATCAGCACCTCGGTCTCTTCCGCGTCCCGGACCCGCCTGCGGCCCAGCAGCAGGCGGGCGACGCCGGGCAGGACCAGCAGGGTCAGGGCGGTGGAGGTGATCAGCCCGCCGATCACCACGGTGGCGAGCGGCCGCTGCACCTCCGCCCCCGTGCCGTGGGCGATGGCCATGGGCACGAAGCCAAGCGAGGCCACCAGGGCGGTCATCAGCACCGGGCGCACCCGCTCCATCGTGCCCTGGACGATGGCGTCGTCCAGGAGCGCGCCCCCGTCGAGCCGGCGCCGGATCGAGGCGATCAGGACAAGCCCGTTCAGCACCGCCACCCCTGATACGGCGATGAAGCCCACCGCCGCCGAGACGGAGAAGGGGATGCCGCGCAGGGCGATGGCGAAGATGCCTCCCGCCAGGGCGAGCGGTACGGCCGAGAACACCGCCGCCGCCATGGCCGCTCCGCCGAGGGCCATGTAGAGCACGGCGAAGATCAGCACGAAGCAGATCGGGACCACGATGACGAGGCGCCCCACGGCGGCCTGCAGGTTCTGGAACTGGCCGCCCCACTCCAGCCAGGAGCCGGCGGGCAGGCGCACCTGTTGCTCGATCCGCTTCTGGGCTTCGGCGGCGAAGGAGCCGATGTCGCGGCCCCGCACATTGGCCTGGATGTAGATGCGGCGCTTGCCGTTATCCCGGCTGATCTCGTTCAGCCCCTCGGTGTAGCGGAAGCGGGCGAGCTGGCGCAGGGCCACGGAGGCGCGGGGGCGGCCCTCGGCGGCGGGCAGCATCACCGGCAGGGCCCCAAGCGCGTCCAGGCTGTTGCGCTGGGCGTCGGGGGCGCGGACCACGATGTCGAAGCGGCGATCCCCGTCGAACAGCACGCCGGCGGGCCTGCCCCCCAAGGCCGCGGCCACGGTGTCGGCCACCGCGTCCATGGAGAGGCCGAAGCGGGAGATGGCCTCCCGGTCGAAGTCGATCTGCAGGGTGGGAAACCCTTGCGTCTGGGCCGAGCGCACGTCGGCCGCGCCGGGAACCTTGGCCAGGACCCGGGCGATCTCGGCGCCGGTGGAGGTCAGGCGGTCCAGGTCCTCGCCGTAGAGCTTGATGGCCACGTCCGAGCGGACGCCGCCGATCAGCTCGTTGAAGCGCATCTCGATCGGCTGGGTGACGTCGTAGAAGTTGCCGACGATGTTTTCGGTCCGGGCGCGGACGCGCTCGATCACCTGCTCCTTGGTGCGCACCCCCGCGGGCCAGTCCTTCTTGGCCTTGAGGATGATGTAGTTGTCGGAGGCGTTGGGGGGCATGGGGTCTGCCGCCAGGCTGGCCGTGCCGACCTTGGAATAGACCGTGCGGACCTCGGGCAGGGTCTTCAGGGCGTTCTCGATCTTCAGGTCGAGGGCGGTGGACTGATCGATCGAGGTCGAGGGAATGCGGACCGAGGACAGGTTCAGGTTCTGCTCGTCCAGGGTCGGCATGAACTCGCGGCCCATGAAGGCGAACACCCCGAGCGACAGGGCGAAGACGACGAGTCCTGCGCCAATGAATGGGGCAGGGCGGGCGACGGCCCGTCGCAGCAGGGGCTCGAAAGCCCGCTTGAAGCCGGCGACGGCGGGCACCTCCGTCTCCGACACCTTGCCGGTCAGCATCAGGGCGGCCAGCGCCGGCACCAGGGTGAGCGAAAGGACGAAGGCCGAGGCCAGGGCCAGCATCAGGGTGATGACCATGGGCGAGAACATCTTGCCCTCCACCCCCTGGAAGGCGAGGCACGGGGCGAAGACCAGGAAGATGACGATCTGGCCGTAGACCGTGGGCTTGACCATTTCGCGGGAGGCGGAGACGGCGACCTGCAGCCGCTCGGGGCGTGACAGGACGCGGCCCTCGGCGTGCTGGCGCTCGGCGATCCGGCGAAGGGTGTTCTCGACGATGATCACGGCGCCGTCGATGATCAGGCCGAAGTCCAGCGCGCCCAGGCTCATCAGATTGCCGGAGATGCGCATGGCGTTCATGCCGATGGCGCTCATCAGGAGAGAAAGCGGGATCACCAGGGTGGCGATCAGGGCCGCCCGCCAGTTGCCCAGGATCAGGAACAGGGTGGCGATCACCAAAAGGGCGCCCTCGAACAGATTGCGGGCGACCGTGGTGATGGTGGCGTTGACGAGCTGCGAGCGGTCGAGGACCCCGGCGGTGACGATGCCCGCCGGCAGGGTATGGGACACCGCCTGCAGCCGCGCGTTGACGGCCCTGGCGACGAGGCGGCTGTTTTCGCCCACCAGCATCATGGCGGTGCCGATGACCACCTGGTGGCCGTCGCGGCTGGCCGAGCCGGCGCGCAGTTCTCCCCCCACCTTCACCGCCGCGACGTCGCGGACGGCGATGGGCGCCCCGCCGCGGGTGGCGATGACGGCGGCGGAGATCTCCTCGGCGGAGCGGAAGCGGGCCTCGGCGCGGACAAGGTAGGATTCCCCCGCCCGCTGCACGAAGTTGGCGCCCACCGACAGGTTGGCCCGCTCAAGCGCCTGGGCGAGGTCGGAATAGGACAGGCCGTAGGCGGTGAGCTTGAGGGGGTCGGGCTCGACCACATACTGCTTCACGTAGCCCCCGAGGGAATCGATGTCGGCGACCCCCCGGGTGGCGCGAAGCTGGGGCCGGATGATCCAGTCCTGGACGGTGCGCAGGTAGGCCAGGCGCGAGGTCTCGTCGGCCAGGCGCTCGCCCTCGTCGGTCAGGTAGGCGCCGTCGCTCTGCCAGCCGGGCCGGCCGTCGACGGTGTTGGCGGTGGTGCGGGGGGCGAAGTCGACGCTGTAGTGGAACACCTCTCCAAGGCCCGTGGTGACCGGCCCCAGCTGGGGCTCGGCGCCCTCGGGCAGGTAAGGCCGGGCCTGGGCCAGGCGCTCGGAGACCTGCTGGCGCATGAAGTAGAGGCTCGCGCGGTCGTCGAAGACGGCGGTGACCTGGGAAAAGCCGTTGCGGGAGAAGGAGCGGGTGCTCTCCACGCCCGCCAGACCGGCCAGGGCCGACTCGATGGGGAAGGTGACGCGCTTTTCGATCTCCGCCGGGTTGAGGGCGGGGACCTCGGTGTTGATCTGCACCTGTTTGGTGGTGATGTCGGGGGTGGCGTCGATGGGCAGGATCGAGATCTGCCACAGGCCGACGGCGGCGACCGCCACCACGACGGCGACCACCGCCCAGCGGGCGCGGACGGCGAGGGCGAGGACGGAGTCGATCATTCCTCTTCCTCGGCGCCCTTGTTGAGCTCGGCCTTGAGCAGGAAGGCGTTGCGCGCGGCGATCCGGTCGCCGGCGGTCAGGCCCGAGATGATCTCGGCCCGCCCGCCGAGGCGCTGGCCGACCGTGACGTTGCGGACCTTGAAGCCGGTCGGTGTCTGCAGGAACACCGCGTCGCGGCCCTGGATCATCTGCACCGCCTCCTCGGGGACGCGAATTCCGCCCGCGGGGCCGGTCCCTCCGACGGGAGGGCGGGCGGTGATGCGCGCCCGGGCGACCTGTCCGGGCTGCAGGCCGGGGGCCTCGCCCGTCAGGGTCAGGACCACGGTGGCCGAGCGGCTGTCGGCGTCGAGGCCGGGGGCGACCGCCCGCACGGTCGCGGGGACGGTCCCGCCGTCGGGCAGTTCCACCACGGCCCGGTCGCCGGGGGCGATGCGGACGGCGTCGGGGCCCGAGACCAGCGCCTCCACCTGGATGCGCCGGGGATCGGCGACGCGGAACAGCTCGGCGTCAGCCTGGACAAAGGCGCCGAGGCTCGCGGTCATGGCCGAAACCCGCCCCGATATGGGGCTGGAGACCAGGACGGAGCGCCCGTCGCCGGCCACGCGGGCGGCGGCGGCGGCGGCGTCGGCCCGGCGCACCTCGGCGGCGGCGAAGGCGGCCTCGGCCTCGGCGGTTTCGTAGTCCTGGCGGGGGGAGACCTTCTGTTCGAACAGGCTCTTCTCCCGCGCCAGCCGACGCTGGGCGAGGACGGCCTTGGCGGCGGCGGCCCCGCGGTCGGCGGCGATCGCGGAGGCGTCGCGGCTTTCCACCACCGCCACGGTCTCGCCGGCGCGGACCGGGTCGCCCAGGCGCTTGAGGATGCGGGACACCGTTCCGGGCGCGCGGGCGGCGAGCACCGCCTCGCCGGTCGGGTCGGCCTTGACGGTGGCGGGGGCGGCGATCTCGCCCCCCACGGCGCCGATGGAGACGGCCTCGACGGCGATCCCGGCGGCGGTCAGGCGCGCCGGGTCGATCTTGAGTTCGGTCTTGGCCGGTTCGGCCTTGGACTCCGTCGCGGGCGGCGGCGGGGCGGACGGGACGGTGAAGCGGGCGAGGCCGAAGCCGACGCCGCCGGCCACGGCCACGGCGGCCACGATGGGCCAGGGATTGCGGGTCATGGCAGTCGGTCTCCGAAGGGGGCGCGGCCCTGAAGCTGGGCGAGGGCTGCTTCCGCGCGGACGCGGGCGAGCTGGGCGTCCAGGGTGCGGATGCGGGTGTCGGTCACGGCGCGGCGGGCGGCGGTGAGCTCCAGCAGGGAGCTCTTGCCGCTCTCGTAGCCGATGCGGGTCAGGCGGTAGGCCTCGGCCGCGGCCTCCTCGCCCCTGGCGGCGGCGTCGGCCCTGCCTTGCGCGGCCACGGCCTGGGACCGGCCGGCGCGGAAGTCGGCCTCGGCGTCCAGGCGCGCGGCGGCCAGGCGGGCCTCGGCCGCCTGGACCTCGGCGTTGGCGGCGGCCTGGTTGCCGCGATTCCTGTCGAACAGGGGGAAGGGGGCGGAGACCCCGGCGACCAGGGCGGTGGCGTCCTCCAGGCCGTAGCGGCGCAGGCCCACCGAGACGGTGACGTCCGGAGACGCCCGGGCGCGCTCCAGCTTCGCCCGGCTGGCGGCGGCTTCCCGGGCGGCCAGGGCCGAGGCGATGGCGGGGGTCTCGGCCGGGGCGGCGGCGCCGGCTTGCGCGGGCGGCGCGGCGGCGAGCAGGCCCGGCGCGACCCCGGTGAAGGGGGCGGCGGCGCCGGCGAGGGCGGTGAGGCGGGCGAGCGCCTGTTCGGTCTCCGCCCGGGCGGCGTCGGCCTCGGCGCGGGCGGCGGCGACGGCGGCCTCGACGGTCAGGCCCCGGACCTCGGCATCCTTGCCGGCGTCGACCAGGGCGCGGACGGCGCGGGCGTCATCCTCGGCCAGGCTGACCACTTCGCGGGCGAGGGCGGCGCGGCGGTCGGCGGCCTCGGCCTCGGCATAGGCGAGGGCGAGGTCGCGGGCGAAGGCGGCGCGGGTCTCGTTGAGGCGCGCGCGGGCGGCGCCGATGTCGGCCCGGCCGGCGGCGATGCGCGCGGGGCGCTTGCCCCCCAGCTCCAGGGGCTGGCCGACCGAAAGGGTGGTCTCGGCGCCGCCGAGGCCGGAATAGGGCCCGCTTCCGCCGAAGCCTTCGACGGTCAGGCCGGCGGTGGGGTTGGGGCGGGCTTCGGCCTGCAGGGCCAGGCCCTCGGCGCGGCGAACATCGGCCGCGCCCTCGGCGAGGCGCGGCGAGAGCCCCTGCGCCTGCATCAGAAGCGCGGCGTAGGGCGGAGCGGGGTCGGCATAGGCGGTCGCGGAGATCGCGCCCGCGACGACCGCGCCGAGCAGGGCCGCGGCGAGCGGCCCCCGGCGGGGATGGGATGGCATGGGGGATTCCCGGTGAGAGGAAGGACGGCCGCGTGGATCGCGGCGCGAATGGTCTCCTACAGCGCTAGGCGCGTGGAGGCGGGTCCTGACTCAGCGGTTCGGCGGATCGAACGGCGGCGAGAACCAGGCGTCCGTGCAACAGGCCGTCGGCGGCGAGGCCGTGGGCCGGCTCAAGCGCGCCCTCGAGGCAGGCGGCGCCCGCGTGGGCGTGGCCGTGGACGCAGGCGCCAGGGGCGTCGACGTCGTGCAGGTCGGCGGCGGTGGCTCCGAAGGGCGCGGCGGTGGCGACCGACGTCGCTTCGGCGTGGATGGCGGGGGAGATGCCGTCGGCGGCGCAGGTCACGGCGTCGAGGCTGGGGGCGAGGACGAGCAGCGCCAGGACCAGCGCCACCGCGCCGCTCCCCATCCGCCTCGCCAATGACCCCAGCAGCCGCATCGCGCCCCAATATGCCGCAGACCGCCCGAAGCGGCCTTGTCTGCTATGAAATACGGCATCGGGCGCCTATTCCCTCATGGAATTTCGCGCATGGCGGGGAAAGGCGGACGATGAGCGAGGGGCAGATTTCCGAGGCCGACCTCGCCAAGGCCGCCCTGCGCAGCGAGCTGCGCGCCCACCGCAAGATGCTCGCCGCCTCCAAGCCGGACGCCGCCACCCGCGCCGCCGCGCATTTTTCTGAAGTGAAGGCGGGCTTGATTTCGGCCGCAGCCCTCTACCACCCCGTCGGGGCGGAGATGGACCCCAAGCCCTTGGGCCGCCTCCTGCAGGCGCGGGGGATCAAGTTGGGCTGGCCGGTGGTCACGGAGCGCAACGCACCCCTGGTCTTCCGCGAGCAGGACGAGCACGCCCCCCTGGTCGCCGACGCCATCGGCATCCTGTCGCCCCCCACCTACGCCCCGGCGGTGCGCCCGGACCTGGTGGTGACGCCCCTCCTGGCCTTCGACCGGAAGGGCGGGCGCCTCGGCCAGGGCGGCGGCTTCTACGACCGCACGATCTCCGCGCTACGGGCCTCGGGAACGGTGTTCATCCTGGGCCTGGCCTATGCGGGCCAGGAACTTCCGGCCATACCCATGGGTCCTTACGACGAGCGGCTCGATGGCGTTTTGACGGAAGACGGCTATAGCCCGTTCAAACGCGGATAGTTCGGAGACGGGATGCGGCTGGCCTTTTTTGGCGATGTGATCGGACGACCGGGGCGCGAAGCCCTCGCCACCCACCTGCCGGGCCTGCGCCGGCGGCTGGGGCTGGAGTTCGTCGTGGTCAATGCCGAGAACGTGGCGGCGGGCTTCGGCGTCACCGAGAAGACCGCCGAGGAGCTGTTCGACGCGGGCGCCGACTGCCTGACTCTCGGCAACCACTCCTGGGACCAGCGGGAGGCCCTCAGCTACATCGAGCGCGAGCCGCGTTTGTTGCGCCCCCTCAACTATCCGCGCCTCTCCAACGCCCCGGGCAAGGGCGCCTGGCTCTATGACGCGCCGGGCGGCAAGCGGGTGCTGGTGGTTTCGATCCTGGGCCGGGTGCACATGGACGCCCTGGACGACGGCTTCTCGGCCGTGGACCGGGAGTTGGAGGCCTGCCCCCTCGGCGCCGCCTGCGACGCCCTGATCGTCGACATGCACTGCGAGGCCACTTCGGAAAAGATGGCCATGGGCCACTTCTGCGACGGGCGGGCCAGCCTGGTGGTCGGCACGCACACCCATGTGCCCACCGCCGACGCCCAGATCCTGCCCGGCGGCACCGCCTACCAGACCGACGCTGGGGGCTGCTGCGACTACGACAGCGTGATCGGCATGGACAAGCAGGAGGCGGTGCGCCGCTTCACCACGCGCCTGCCGGGCCAGCGCCATACCCCGGCGACGGGGCCGGCGACGGTCTGCGGGGTGTTCGTGGAGACCGACCCGCGCACGGGGCTTGCGAAAAGGATCGAGCCGATCCGGGTCGGCGGGCGGCTCGCGCCCCACGTTCCCGTGGTCGAGACCGAAACCAGCCGCGCCTAGCGGTCTTCCGCCGCGCTGAGGCAGTCCTCGGTGCCCGCAGCGGCCTGGCCGCGCTTGCGGGGGCCGGACGACAGGCCGGAGACCTTCAGCCCCTTGCCCTCGTCCTGGAAGAACACGAACAGGGCGCAGTCCGGCAGCCGGTAGGTCCAGAAGGCGCCGCGCCCTTCCGCGTGGGCCACGTCCGGCGCCCCCAGGCGCGAGCGGATCTGGGCGGTGGTGGCGCCGAGCATGCGCCCGCCAGGCAGCTCCGGCCCGGCTTCGACCGCGCGGGGCGGGCGCGCCGCGGCGTCGCCGGAGGAGAACTTCGGCGCGGCCTTTGGGGCGGCGGCGAGCGCTCCATCGGCGAGGGCGGCGGCGGCCAGGGCGCCGACAATCAAAAACACGGATCTCATGGCCAATGCGCCTAAAGCCCCTTTCCGGCGCGAGCAAGGCGGTCGTGCGGCGGTTGTGGGCGTCGTCATGGCGCAGTATGGAGTTTACTCAATAGAGGCGGGGCCATGGACGCATTCATCGAGGCGAACCTGCGAAACTGGGAGAGCCGGGTGCCGATCCACACCCGCGACAGCGGCGGCTTCTACGACGTCGCGGGCTTCCTGGCCGGCGCGGACAAGCTGGGCCCCATTGAAGGGGAGGAGATCGGCGACGTCGCCGGGTTCGACCTGCTCCACCTGCAGTGCCACTTCGGCATCGACACCCTGTCCCTGGCGCGGCGGGGCGCCCGCGTCACCGGCCTCGACTTCTCGCCCTCGGCCATCGCCCAGGCGCGGACGTTTGCGGCGCAGACCGGGCTCGCCGCGTCCTTCATGGAGGGGAGCGTCTATGACGCCGCCTCCCTGACGCCCGGACCCTTCGATCGCGTCTTCACCACCTGGGGCACGATCGGCTGGCTGCCGGAGTTGAAACCCTGGGCGCTTGCCATAGCAGCGGTGCTGAAACCCGGCGGGCGGTTCTACTTCTGCGACGGACACCCACAGCTCGACATGCTCGACGAAAAGGACGGCAAAATCGTCCTCGGCTATCCCTGGCGGAACACGGCCGCTGAGCCCTGCCGATCGGAATGGCCCGTCACCTATACCGGCGACCCGGAGCCGCTGAGCGCGCCCCTGCAGTACAGCTGGGCCCATCCGGTCTCCGACATCCTGACCGCCCTGATGGAGGCGGGCCTGCGGCTCGTCTTCATCCGCGAGCACGAGGCGGTCCCGTGGCGGCCCCTTCCGTCGTTCGTGAAGGGCGAGGACGGCCTCTGGCGGTTGCCCGCCGGGGCGCACGCCATGCCTCTGGCGCTGTCCCTGATGGCGGAAAAGCCCGCCGCGTAAGGAAAACCGGCTGCCGTTGCCCGGCGCGGGCGCGTCTCTATACTCCGCCGGCTTTCGGGGCCGCCCCACAACAAGACCACAAGGAAACGCCGCCTATGAGTTCAGCCTACGACGTGGCCGCTGTCGGCAACGCAATCGTGGACGTCATCGCTCCGGCGGACGACGCGTTCCTGGCCGCCGAGTCCCTGCCCAAGGGCTCGATGTCCCTGATCGACGACGCGCGGGCGGCGGGGCTCTACAAGGTCATGGCGCCGGGGCTGGAAAGCTCGGGGGGCTCGGGCGCCAATACGGTGGCGGGGATCGCCTCTTTCGGCGGCAAGGCGGCCTATATCGGCAAGGTGGCCGACGACCAGCTCGGCCAGGTCTTCACCCACGACATCCGCGCCATCGGCGTCGACTTCTCCACCGCCCCCCTGGTGGGCGGCGCGGCCACGGCCCGGTGCCTGGTCAACGTCACCCCCGACGGCCAGCGCACCATGTCGACCTTCCTGGGCGCCTCGGTGAACCTGTCGGTCGGCGATCTGAACGCCGAGATGATCAAGGGCGGGGCCGTGCTCTACCTCGAGGGCTACCTGTTCGACGCCGCCAGCGGACCGCAAGTGTTCGCCAAGGCCGCGACCATCGCCCGCGACGCCGGGCGCAAGATCTCCCTGACCCTGTCGGACGGCTTCGTGGTCGGCCGGCACCGGGCCGCCCTCATGGCCTTCATCGAGTCCGACGTGGACATCCTCTTCGCCAACGAGGACGAGACCAAGGCGCTGATGCAGACCGAGGATTTCGACGCCGCGGTGGCCGCGCTTCGCCCCCACATCGAGATCGCCGCCCTGACCCGCAGCGAAAAGGGTTCGGTGGTGGTGACCAAGAGCGGCGCAGAGGCGGTTCCGGCCGCTCCGGTGGCCCAGGTGCTCGACACCACGGGAGCCGGCGACCAGTACGCGGCGGGCTTCCTGTTCGGCCTGGCCCGCGGCAAGGCGCTGCGGGATTGCGCGCGCCTGGGCGGCCTGGCGGCGGCCGAGGTCATCTCGCACTACGGCGCGCGGCCGCAGGTGGCCTACAAGGACCTCGCCGCCAAGGCCGGGCTTTAGATTAGGTAACTTCTTCGCCGGACAATGGCGGAGACGTTGGAGACGATTGTGATGGCCGAACGGCGGACCGCCGAAGTCGTGCGCGAGACCAAGGAGACCCAGATCCGCCTCACGGTGGATCTGGACGGCACGGGCGTGTCGACAATCTCCACCGGGATCGGCTTCTACGACCACATGCTGGAGTCCTTCGCCCGGCACGGCGGCTTCGACCTGACGGTCCAGGCCAAGGGCGACCTGCACATCGACATGCACCACACGGTGGAGGACGTCGGCATCGTCCTCGGCCAGGCGGTGAACAAGGCGCTCGACGGGTTCAAGGGCATCCGCCGCTTCGGCCACGCCTACATCCCCATGGACGAGACCCTGACCCGGTGCGCCCTGGACCTGTCCAACCGGCCCTACCTGATCTGGAAGGTGGCCTTCAATCGCCCCAAGGTCGGGGAGATGGACACCGAGCTCTTCAAGGAGTTCCACCACGCCTTCGCCATGAACGCGGGCGCCTGCGTGCACCTGGAGACCCTCTACGGCGACAACAGCCACCACATCGCCGAGAGCGGGTTCAAGGCGCTGGCCCGCGCCCTGCGGACGGCCGTGGAGATCGACCCCAAGGCTGGCGGCCAGGCGCCCTCGACCAAGGGCGTGCTCTAGGTTTTTTGCCGCATTCGCTTCGCGGCGACTCCAAACGTCGCCGGGAAGTGCTAGTGGCCCCCCGACATGCAGACCGTCGCTCTCATCGATTACGGGTCGGGCAATCTCCGCTCGGCCGAAAAGGCGCTTTGGGAAGTCGTCCGGCGGACCCGTGCGCCCTTTGAGATCGCCACCACGGCCGATCCCGAGGTCGTGCGCCGGGCCGACCGCATCGTCCTGCCCGGCGTCGGCGCCTTCGCCTCCTGCATGGACGCGGTGCAGGCGCGCGAGGGGATTATCGAGGCCATGACCGAGGCGGTCGCGAGGGGCGCGCCGTTCCTGGGCGTATGCGTGGGCATGCAGCTCCTCGCCACCAAGGGACTGGAGTTCGGCCAGCACGAGGGGCTGGGCTGGATCGAGGGCGAGGTGCGCCGGCTGGAGCCCTCCGACCCCCACGCCAAGGTGCCCCACATGGGCTGGAACGCGGTGGAGCCCTCGCGGCCCCACCCCCTCCTCGGCGAGGCGGGCCCCGAGACCCACATGTATTTCACCCACTCCTTCGCCTTCCATCCCGAACGCGCGAGCGACGTCCTGGCGACCACCGACCACGCCGGCCGGTTCGTCTCGGCCGTGGCGCGGGACAATGTGGCGGGGGTGCAGTTCCACCCCGAGAAGAGCCAGGCCGCCGGCCTCGCGATGATCGGCCGTTTTCTGGAGTGGCGTCCTTGATCCTCTATCCGGCGATCGACCTGAAGGGCGGCCGGTGCGTGCGCCTGTTGCGCGGCGACATGGACGCGGCGACGGTGTTCGACAACGCCCCCGCCGACCAGGCGGCGCAGTTCGTGGCCGACGGCTTTTCCTGGATCCACGTTGTGGACCTGGACGGAGCCATCGAGGGCCGTTCGGTCAACGCCGAGGCGGTCAAAGCCATCCTCAACCGGGTCTCGATCCCGGTGCAGGTGGGCGGGGGCCTTCGCACCTTCGAGGCCGTCGAGGCATGGCTGGAGGCGGGCGTCTCCCGCGTCATCATCGGCACGGCCGCCGTGCGCGAGCCGGACTTGGTGCGCCTGACCGCCGCGGCCTTCCCGGAACAGGTGGCGGTGGGCATCGACGTGCGCGACGGCAAGGTGGCGGTCTCAGGCTGGACCGAGCTTTCGGAGCTGTCGGCGATCGATCTCGCCCGCCGGTTCGAGGACGCGGGCGTCGCCGCCCTCGTGGTCACCGACATCTCCAAGGACGGCACCCTCGAGGGCGTGAACCCGGAGACCTACGGCGCGGTCGCCGACGCGGTCTCGATCCCGGTGATCGCCGCCGGGGGCATGGCCACGCTCAAGGATGTCGCCGCCCTGAAGGCCTGGAAGGGCGCGCCCATCGCCGGGGCCGTGCTGGGACGCTCGCTCTACGCCGGGACGATAAAGCCCGCCGAGGCCCTGGCGGCGGCGAGGACCTGATGCTCAAGGTCCGCGTCATCCCCTGTCTGGACGTGAAGGGCGGACGGGTCGTCAAGGGAGTGAACTTTGTCGCCCTGCGCGACGCCGGCGATCCGGTCGAGCAGGCCCAGGCCTATGACGCGGCCGGAGCCGACGAGCTGATGTTCCTCGACATCACCGCCAGCCACGAGGGGCGGGGCGCGATCCTGGACGTGGTGGCCCGCACCGCGGCGGTCTGTTTCATGCCGCTCGGCGTCGGCGGGGGCATCCGCAAGGTGGAGGACGCCCGCGCCCTGCTGCTCTCGGGCGCTGACAAGGTCTCGATCAACACCTCGGCGGTCGAGGACCCGGACCTGCTTACCCGCTGCGCCGACGCCTTCGGCAGCCAGGCGGTGGTGGCGGCGATCGACGCGCGCCAGCGGGCCGACGGGGGCTGGGAGGTCTTCACCTACGGCGGGCGCACCGCCACCGGCATCGACGCGGTGGAATATGCGGCCCTGGCGGTCGAGAAGGGGGCGGGGGAGATCCTCCTCACCTCCATGGATCGCGACGGGGCCAAGAGCGGCTATGATGTGCGCCTGCTGAAGGCCGTCAGCTCGGCCGTGCACGTGCCGGTGATCGCGTCGGGGGGCGCCGGCTCGGCCGGCCACCTCGTCGAGGCGGTGCAGGAGGGCGGCGCGGACGCGGTGCTGGCCGCCTCGATCTTCCACTTCGGCGAGATCAGCGTCGCCGAGGCCAAACAGACCCTGGCCGACGCCGGGGTGCCGGTGAGGATGACCTGATGGACCGTCTGTCCGCCGTCATGAAGCGCCTTGAGGCGACCATCGCCGCCCGCAAGGGCGCCGACCCCTCGACCTCCTACACCGCCAAGCTCCTGAGCGAGGGTCCCGCCCGCGCGGCCAAGAAGCTGGGGGAGGAGGCGGCCGAGACCCTGATCGCCGCCGCCCAGAACGATCCCGAGGCCCTGGCCGCCGAGAGCGCGGACCTGATCTACCATT
>CANJID010000053.1 GCA_947474395.1 Caulobacterales bacterium | reverse complement strand
GCCCTGCTCGTGCATGTACTCGGTCAGGTCCTCGGCCATCTTCTTGGTCAGGACGGTGACGAGGCTGCGGTAGCCGGCGGCGGCCACGCGGCGCACCTCGTCGATGACGTCGTCCACCTGGCTGAAGCCGCCTGTCGTGACCGGGCGCACCTCCACCGGCGGGTCGATCAGGCCGGTGGGGCGGATCACCTGCTCGGCGAAGACCCCGCCGGTCTTCTCCATCTCCCACGAGCCCGGGGTGGCCGAGACGTGGGTGGTCTGCGGCCGCATCATCTCCCACTCCTCGAACTTGAGCGGGCGGTTGTCCATGCAGGAGGGCAGGCGGAAGCCGTACTCGGCCAGGGTGGTCTTGCGGCTGCGGTCGCCTTTGTACATGGCGCCGATCTGCGGGACGGTGACGTGGCTCTCGTCGCAGAACAGCAGGGCGTTCTCGGGGACGTATTCGAACAGGGTCGGCGGCGGCTCGCCGGGGCGGCGTCCCGTCAGGTAGCGGCTGTAGTTCTCGATCCCGGCGCAGGAGCCGGTGGCCTCCATCATCTCCAGGTCGAAGCGGGTGCGCTGCTCGAGCCGCTGCGCCTCCAGCAGCTTGCCCGTCTCGGTGAACCACTTCACCCGCTCCTCCATCTCGGCGCGGATGTGGTCGGTGGCCTGCTTCAGGGTGGGGCGCGGGGTGACGTAGTGGGAGTTGGCGTAGATCTTCACCGAGGGCAGGTCGGCGGTCTTCTTGCCGGTCAGGGGGTCGAACTCGGCGATCGACTCCACCTCTTCCCCGAAGAGTGAGACGCGCCAGGCGCGGTCCTCGTAGTGGGCGGGGAAGATCTCGATGGTGTCGCCGCGGCGGCGGAAGGTGCCCCGGGCGAAGGCCTGATCGTTGCGCTTGTACTGCAGGGCTACCAGGTCGGCCATCAGCCGGCGCTCGTCCACCACCTCGCCGATTTCGAGGCTGAAGGTCATGGCGGTGTAGGTCTCCACGGAGCCGATGCCGTAGATGCAGGAGACCGAGGCGACGATGATCACGTCGTCGCGCTCCAGGATCGCCCGGGTGGCGGCGTGGCGCATCCGGTCGATCTGCTCGTTTATCGACGAGTCCTTCTCGATGTAGGTGTCCGTGCGGGGGACGTAGGCCTCCGGCTGGTAGTAGTCGTAGTAGCTGACGAAATACTCGACCGCGTTCTCGGGGAAGAAGTTGCGGAACTCCCCGTAGAGCTGGGCCGCCAGGGTCTTGTTGGGGGCCAGGATCAGGGCCGGCCGCTGCACCGCCTCGATCACCTTGGCCATGGTGAAGGTCTTGCCCGAGCCGGTGACGCCCAGCAGCACCTGGTCCTGCTCGCCCCGCTGGCGGATGCCTTCCACCAGCTCTGCGATAGCGGTGGGCTGGTCGCCGGCGGGCTCGTAGTCGCTGACCAGCTTGAACCTGCGCCCGCCCTCGGCCTTCTGCGGCCGCTCAGGCCGGTGCGGAACCCAGCCGGCCAGGTCCGCCCCCATCATCGGGGCGGCGGCGACGTCGTGGATGAATCGGGCGGAGGCTTCCTCCACCCCCTGCGGCGGTCCGGAACGGGGCATGAACAGCAAGGTAGGGCGTCGGTGCGCCGACGGCTAGGGGGAAGGCTTGCGCGCTTAACCGCATCCCCTTTGCGTTCGGCGCGTTATGCCCGCGAGAGACGGGGGATATCAAATGAAGGAGAGTTCCATGAGAGCGTTGATCCTGGCCGCCCTGCTGGCGGCTCCCTTGATGGCTTCCCCCGCCCTGGCCGCCGGCGACGGCGGCGCCGATCCTGGGGCTCCGGACGCCTTCGCCGGCCAGCCGAAGCCGGTGTTCTACAACGTCGAGGACCGCATGGCGGCGATGGAGGCCAAGGCGGCGAGCCTGCCGGGCGCCCAGGCGCACCGCGCCCGCGCCCAGATGGCCCTGATCCGCGGCTTCGAGCGCACCCAGCGCGCCAAGCACGGCGGCGAGCTGCGCGACTGGGACCGCGAGGCGCTGAACGTCCGCCTGGACCGCCTCCAGGCCATGATGCCGGCGCTGGGCTAGTTCTTTCCGCTCACCCCGGCGGAAGCCGGGGCCCAGGCTTTTCTGAAGCGCCGCGAGGTGTGGCCAAAACCTGGGTCCCGGCTTCCGCCGGGATGAGCGGGTGTGTTTGCGTGATCCGGTCCTGCGTGCAGGATGCCTCCCAACCATAAGCGGGGAGGACGCCATGCGGGACCTGGAGGGCAAGACCGCCTTCATCACCGGCGGGGCCAGCGGGATCGGGCTGGGGATCGCCAAGACCCTGGCAGGCGCCGGGATGCGCGTGGTGATCGCCGACCTGCGGCAGGACCACCTGGACGCCGCCGTCGCCTGGTTCGAGAGCGTGCAGAAGGCCCGCGACGTGCTGGCCATCAGGCTCGACGTGACCGACCGGCCGGGCTTCAAGGCGGCGGCGGACGCGGCCGAGGCGCAGTTCGGGCCGATCCACGTGCTGGTGAACAACGCCGGCGTCGGCATCGAGGGGCCGCTGCTGGAGGCCACCTACGACGACTGGGACTGGGGTCTGGGCGTCAATATCGGCGGGGTGGTCAACGGCATCCGCACCCTCCTGCCGCGCATGGTCGCCCACGGCCAGGGCGGGCATGTGGTCAATACCGCCTCCATGGCGGCGGTCACGCGGGCGCGCCAGAACTTCGGCATCTACGCGGCCACCAAGGCGGCGATCCTGGCCCTGTCGGAGTCGCTGCAGGCCGAGCTGGCTGAAACCGGGATCGGGGTCTCGGTCCTGTGCCCCGGCCCCTACAAGACCAATATCCGCGAGGCCAAGCTGAACCGGCCGGAGAAGTTCGCCGGGGAGACCGGTTTCGGCGCCAGCCTGGAGAAGCTGTCCAAGCGGGAGGACGCCTCCAACTGGACCGACCCCCTGGACGCCGGGGAGCGCGTGCTGAACGCCATCCGCGAGGACCAGCTCTACATACTGACCCACGGCGAGTTCAAACCCTTCGCCGAGGCCCACTACAAGGGCATCCTCGACGCCTTCCCCGCCGAGCCGACCATGGACTCCATGGAAGAGACCATGCGGGTGTTCGGGATCAAGTAGTCAGCACTTCTCCAGCATTCGCGCCGGCTGGGCGGCGGCTTCCAGGGCCTCCACCAGGGTCGGGGCGGCGGCTTCGGCGGCGACCGCGGCGCCCAGGGTTCGGGCGGTCTCGGCGAGGGCGGGCTCCTCCAGCAGGCGGACCAGGGCGGCGCGGATCGCCGCCGTGTCGGCGGTCGGGTCCAGGGTCAGGCCGGCGCCCCGCCAGGCGATGCGGGCGGCGTTGTCGTTCTGGTCGCGGCCGTGGGGGATGACGAGCTGCGGGCGGCCGTGGGCCAGGGCCCGGATTACCGTGCCGTGGCCGCCGTGGCAGACGACCGCCGCCGCCGCGCGCATCAGGGCGTCGTGCGGGGCGCTGTGCAACAGGGCGACGTTGGCGGGGGCGTTCAGCTCCTCGGGCCGGATGATCCCGCCGAGGGTGACGGCGGCGCGGACCGGCAGGGTTCCCAGGGCGTCGATCACCCGCTGCAGTACGGCTCCGTGGTTCTGGAAGGTGGTGGAGAAGCTCACCGCCACGAGCGGGCGCACATCGTCCGCCGGGAAAGGCGAGGCCCAGGGCCGGGCCCAGCCCACATGGCCGATCAGGGGCCCGACGTAGCGAACCTTCGGCGGCATGACGTCGACGGGGAAGTCGAAGGCGCGCGCGGTGGCCAGCAACGTCGCGCCGGCGGCCTCGTACTGGTCGAACACATGGGCGAGGGGCGCAAGGCCGAAGGCGGCGCGGGCGGCGTTGAGGGACGCCAGACCCACGTCGAACATGCCGACCACCCGCTGCGCGGCCTCGGCGTGCATGGCGCGCTCGGCCTCGTCGCGGGCGGGGGTGAAGCCGGGGCCCATCGGCGGCGCGCCCGGCAGGGGGGCGAGGGAGACGTTGGGCGCCAGGACCACGAAGGGCTGACCCAGGGCCTCGCAGCCGACCATGGTCCCGAACAGCAGGTCGTTGCAGACCGCGAGGTCGGCGGGCTCGCGGCGCAACTCCACCGCCACGTCCTCGGCATAGGCCAGGGCGGGGCCGCAGAAGATGGTCTCGATCGCCGCGATCATGCCGTCGGGGCCCGGCGGGGCCTTCCAGTCCTGCAGGATCTCGGTCTCGCGGGAGCGGTCGGGGCGGTTCGGGGCGCGGGTCCAGGGGACGAAGCGGGCGCCGGCGGCCTCGGTCTCGGGGCGGTTGGCCTCGTCGCTCATCACCCGGACGTCGTGGCCGCGGGCGATCATGCGGCGAGCGGCTTCCAGGGCGGGGGTGACGGAGCCGCCGCCCTCCCAGGTAGTGAAGAGCAGGCTGAGAGCCTTCTGGGTCATCGGGGTTCCTCCAGGGCGTCGGGGTTGGCGGCGAGGACGCCGCGGATCAGGTGGGCGATGAGGGCGCGCGCGGCCTCGGGCGAGCGGCCCATGTCGCGGCGGAACAGCTTCCAGACGTAGACGTCGGCGGCGGCGACCAGGGCGTCGAGCAGGGCCGCGCGGGCGGCTTCCGGCGCGGCGGCGATCTGCGGCGCGAAAACGGCGGCGACCCACCCGCGATGCTCGCGCCGGCCCATGTCGAGTATGGGGATGAGGATCGGATGGCGCGCCTCCTGGGCCAGCAGGCGCCAGACGAGGTCGCCGACCCGCTCGTAGTCGTTCACCAGGGTGTCGACGGCGGCGTCGATGTCGCCGGGCGTCCAGGAGCGGGCGTCGTTGACCATGTCGCCCATGCGGCGGAAGGCGGCCTCCATCAGGCCTTCCTTGCCGCCGAAGCGGCGGACCACGGTCTGCACCGTGACTCCGGCCTCGCGCGCCACCGAATCCAGGGTGATCTCGTCGAACCAGCGTTCGCCGGCGGCGGCCAGGAATGCCTCCGCGATGCGGCGGCCGGTGGCCTCGGTGGCCTCGGCGCGGGCGCCTTGTCGGTAGGGTCTGGGGGCGGCTCGCGATTTCATGCGTATATAACTGACATGAAAATTCAGGCCGTGCAAGTTTGGTGTTAAGGCGACTAATTCGAAATTATTCGCCGCTTCCGAACAGCGCCTCGTGCCGGGTGACGATGGCGGGCCAGAGGGCGGCGGCCTCGGGCATATCGAGGTCGAAGGCGTCGCGCAGCAGTTGGACATAGTCCTCCGCCGACTGGACCACCGTCTCCTCCACGCCGGCGGCGGTGAGGGTGCGCAGGACACGGCCGCGGAACTGCAGCACCGCGCCGGGGCGGTGGCGCTGGCAGACCGCGTTCTGGACGAAGGGCGAGTCTGGGGAGGCCTGCAGCCAGCCGCAAAGTTCGCTCAGCCGCGCCTCGCTGGCCGACTCCAGCCGGAAATCGAAGGAGGGCGCGCTGCCTTCGGCGTGGTTGTGCAGCCGCCACCAGCCGTCCTCGCCCGTCTCCAGGCGATAGTCGCAGAAGCCCTGGGCGAAGGCGGCCGGAGTGATGGGGTAGGGCTCAACCGGTCCGTCGCCGAAACCCACGTCCGCGAGCCAGGGGCCGTCCGGCAGGTCGACCTTCAGAATCAGGTGGTTGCCGACCGCCTCGTCGCCGCGGGCCACGCGCCACACCCCCCCGCACATGCGGGTGACCTCGAAACCGATCTCGCCCAGGGCCCAGCCGAACAGCCCGTTCATCTCGTAGCACCAGCCGCCGCGGCGCCGGGTCACCAGCTTGTCGAAGGCGGCGGCGGGGTCGGTGGTCACCGAGCGGCCAAGCTGGACGTCCAGGTTCTCGTAGGGGATGGCGTAGAGGTGCGCCCGGTGCAGCGCCTTGAGCGTGGCGAGGTCGGGACGCGGTTCCCCGGTGAAGCCGATACGATCGAGATATGCCCTAAGGTCCACCGGTCAGTCCGGGGTCGGGCCCCACGCCGCCAGCACCCCGCCGTCGGCGGCGAAGCTGGCCCCGGTGGTGTAGCTCGCCTCGTCGGAGGCCAGGAACAGCATGACCTCGGCGACCTCCTCGGACGCGCCCAGCCGGCGCATGGGGATGTTACGGGCGAGCGCATCGCGCCCCGACACCCCACCCTTGGGGACGATGGCGTCGAGCGCTTTGCGCAGCAGCGGCGTGTCGATGAAGCCGGGAGCGACCATGTTCACCCGCACCCCGTGGCCGGCCATCTCCAGGGCCGCGCCCTTGACCATGCCGAGGAGCCCCGCCTTGGCGGTGGTGTAGGGCGAGGACAGGGCCCGCGCCGCGTGGCTGTGGATCGAGCCGGTGACGATGATGGAGCCGGCTTTGCGCGGCTTCATCACCCGCACGCAGGCGCGCAAGGTCAGCCAGACGCCCCGCAGGTTCACCCCGACCACCCGGTCGAACTCGTCGATGGGATAGCCGTCCACGGGCAGGCCGAGGGAGCCGACCCCGGCGTTGAGGACGGCGATGTCGAGGCCGCCGAATTTCTCGAGGGCGGCGCGGACGAAGGTCTCGGCGGCGTCGACCTGCGCGGTGTCGGCGTAGTGGGCGACGGCGTTACCAGCGCCGAGGTCCTTCACGGCCGCCTCCAGGGCGCCCTGGTCACGGTCGACCAGCATCACCTTGGCCCCCTCGCGAACGAAGGCCTGGGCCGCGGCGAGGCCGATGCCGCTGGCCCCTCCGGTGATCAGGGCGGACTTGCCTTGCAGACGGCCCATCTCGCCCCTCAATGCGGTGTCGGGCCCCAGGAGGCGAGCAGCCCCCCGTCGGCCGTGTAGGTCCCGCCGGTGCAGTAGCTCGCGGCGTCGGAAGCCAGGAACAGCATCAGGGCCGCGATCTCGTCCGAGCTGCCGTAGCGGCGCATGGGGATGCCTGCGGACAGGGCGTCCTCGACCGCCTTGGGGTTCTCCGGGACGGCGCTCTCGTGGATGCGCTTCATCATCGGGGTGTCGGCGAAGCCCGGGTGGACGGTGTTGACGCGGATCCTGTCGCGGGCGAGCTCGAGGGCCGCCTGTTTCATCATCCCGACCAGGGCGTGCTTTGAGGTCGTGTAGCCCGAGGTGTTGGGCATGGCCGACAGCCCCTGGATCGAGGAGGTCATCAGCACCGACCCGCCGCCGCGCTGCTTCATGTGCGGGATGGCGGCGCGCATTCCCAGCCAGACCCCGCGGACATTGACCGCGATCACCCGGTCGAAGTCTTCGAGTTCGTAGTCCTCCAGCGGGATATTCGGGCCGGTGATCCCGGCGTTGAGCACGGCGATGTCGAGGCCGCCGAAACGCTCCACAGCGGCGTGTGTATAGTTTTCCACGGCCCCCGCGTCGGTCACGTCGGCGGCCATGTGGGCGATCCGGTCGGCGGGCCCGGCGGCCCTGGCTGTCGCTTCCAGCACCGCGGCGTCGCGGTCCACCAGCATCACCTTCGCGCCCTCGGCGGCGAACAGCCTGGCCGCTGCGGCGCCCATGCCCCCGGCCGCGCCGGTGACGACCGCGATCTTGCCTTCCAGACGTCCCACGCGGCTCAGCCCCTGTAATCCGGCGGCGCCCCGGGAGGATGGCCGAGGAGTTCGGCGAGACCAAGGGAGGTTTCGTCGTCCCAGGCGAGGGCCTGGACGGACAGCGGCAGGCCCTCTGGGGTCGCCCCAGTGGGGAAGGCGGCGGCCGGCAGGCCCAGGATGTCGGCCATGGCGGTGAAATAGGGGATCGGCGCCGGCTCCCCCCGCTCGAAGGGGAAGGCGACCTGTGGCGTGGTCGGCATCAGGATGGCGGCGTAGGGGCTCATGGCCTCGCGCACCCCCTCGGCGATGGCGGCGGCGCGGCGATAGCCCCGGGCGAGATCGGCGGCGTTGGCGCTGGCGCCCAGGGCCAGGCGCTCGTGCAGCATGGGGGAGAAACCGCCCGGATCGGACTTCAGGGCCTCGGCGTGCTCGACCTGGCTCTCCGCGGCGCTGATCAGCCAGCCGAGGTGGAAGACCTCGTCGAAGTCGTAGTCGGGCAGGGCAAGCATCTCCACGGTCAGTCCGGCGGCGCGGGCGGTCTGGACGGCGCGCTCGAAGGCGCGGGCGACCTCGGGCTCGACCTCGATCCGCCCGCCCCAGTCGATCGCGGCGATGGGGGACTGGCGCAGGGTCTCCAGGGTCGCCGGCTGGGCGATCACCTGGGCGAGCTCGGCCTCCGCCCCGCAGGCCGAGGCCATCAGGCAGGCGCAGTCCTGGGCGCTGCGGGCCAGCACTCCGACGTGGTCGAGGGTCCAGGAGAGGGCGATCACCCCCTCGGTAGAGATCAGGCCCTGGGTGGGTTTGTGGCCATAGACGCCGCAATAGCTCGCCGGGATGCGCACCGAACCCAGGGTGTCGGTCCCGAGCGCGCCCGCGCAGAGCCCCGCCGCCACCGCCGCGCCGGAGCCGCCCGAGGAGCCGCCGGCGGTGTAGCCGTGGCGCCAGGGATTGTGGGTCTTGCCGAACCAGTGATTGTCCGTGGTCCCCCCGAAGGCGCCCTCGTGCATGTTGACGAGGCCGAGGATGACCGCCCCGTGCTCGCGCAGCTTGGCCACGCAGGCGGCGTCGGCCGTGGCCATGCGGTCACGATAGGCGCCGATCCCGGCGTGCCAGGGCAGGCCCTCGACGGCGATATTGGCTTTCACCGCTATGGGGGCACCGTCGAGCAGGGAGCGCGCTTCGCCGCTCTTCCACCGCTCGGCGCTGGCGTGGGCGTCGGTCAGGGCGCGCTCGGCGTCGAGGGCGACATAGGCGTTCAGCGCGCCGTCGAGGCCGTCGATGCGCGAGAGGTAGGCCTGGCAGGCCTCGACCGGGGTCACCGCGCGGTCGGCGAACAGGCGCCCCAGACCGGTCACGCCGGCGTCGATAATCGGATTGGCGAAACTGGTCACCGTCCCATCTGGGCACAAAGAAAAGCCGCCGTCGACCGTCGCGCGGCGACCATTGCCCAGCTTGCGCGTTAGCGGCATGACCCTGGCCGTAGGGAGGACGCGCCTCGCCATGACGCCCTATGAGATCGTCGACCGCCCCGAACGCGACCAGCTTGGGGAAGGGCCCTTCTGGGACGATTTGGCCGGGGCCCTCTACTGGGTCGACATCGTTGGCCGCCGCGCTTACCGACTGGATCCCGCCAGCGGCGAAATCCTTCGCTGGGGTCTGCCCCGGCACTGCTCGGCCATCACGCCCACGGACCGTGGGGACGCCATCGTCGCCCTGACCGACGGCCTGCACCGGCTGGACCTCGACACCGGAGATGTCAGTCCCTTCGCCCGGCCGGACCTGGACCCGGGCAACCGCTCCAACGAGTGCCGCTGCGACCCGCAAGGGCGGCTCTGGCTCGGCACCATGTGCAACAACCTGCGCCACGACGGCGCCCCGATCCCCATCGACCGGTCCTCCGGCACCCTGTTCTGCGTGGAGGCGGACGGGAGCGCCCGGCGGATGCTGGAGGGGATCGGCATTTCCAACACCCTGTGCTGGAGCCCGGAGGGCGACCGGCTCTATTTCGCCGACACCATGAAGGAGGCGATCTGGGTTTTTCCGTATACCGAGGATGGGCCGCAGCTGGGCCGGCGTCGGGTGTTCGCGGAGGGCGGCCCGGGACATCCCGACGGCTCGGCCATGGACGAGGACGGCTGCCTCTGGAACGCCCGCTGGGGCGGCGGGCGGATCATCCGCTTCACCCCCGACGGCCGCGTGGACCGGGAGATCATCCTGCCCGTCGCCCAGCCCTCGAGCTGCGCCTTCGGGGGTGCGGATCGCAAGACCCTCTACATCACCTCGGCCCGGCAGGAGCTGGAGGGCCTCGCCCCCGACAGCCTGGACGGCGCCCTGTTCGCGGTGGCGGTGGACGTGGCGGGCATGCCGATGACCCGGTTCGCGGGGTGACCCCAAAACACCCGCTCACCCCGGCGGAAGCCGGGGCCCAGGTTTTGGCCAAGTTCGCCGCGCTTCAGAAAAAGCCTGGGTCCCGGCTTTCGCCGGGATGAGCGGAGAGTTGTAGGGCTCAGAACCGGTACTCCAACCCCGCGCTGACCGTACGCTGCGGAAACGGGTGGAAGAGGAAGTATTTGTCGTTGTTGAGGTTATCGACCCCGATCGCCGCGTTCCAACGGGCGTTGAGCCGGTAGCTGACCCGGGCGTCGAGCACGAGGTAGGGGTCGAAGCCCTGGAAGGTGTGGGTGACCGGATCGGCGTTGTCGATCGTGGCGTACGAGCGGCTCGAATAGCGGGCGGCCAGGGTCAGGGCGAGGCGGTCGTCGGGGCGCCAGGTGGCCGTCACGGTGGCGCGCGTGCGTGGGACCTGCGGAAGGTCCTTGCCGACGGCGGCGGGGAAGGCGGGGTCCTTGCGGATCTCGGCCTCGACCAGGGTCAGGCTGGCGCCGATCTCCAGCCCCCGGATCAGCACGTTCTCCTGCTGCACCACCAGCTCGAGCCCCCGCGAGCGAACCCTGTCGATGTTCTGGACGTAGGAGAAGAGGGTGGTCGAGCTGGCGACCAGGGGCGCGGTCTGGGAGATCAGGGCGTCCTTCAGGTCCTCGTTGAACAGGGACAGGCGGATGCGCCCGGAGCCGGTATGCCGCTCCAGGGCCAGTTCCTCGGAAAAGGCCCGCTCGGGCCTCAGGTTTGGGTTGGGAACCGTCAGGGTCGGGCCGGTGGCGACCGCCTGATAGAGCTCGCTCACCGTGGGGAAGCGCCAGGCGGTCCCGAAGGAGCCGGTCAGGGTCCAGCGGGGATCGATCCGCCACTGCAGGGTCGCCTTGGGCGAGAAGCGGTCGGTGGCGCGGGAGGGCTGGCTGACCGCGAGGGCCGGGGAGGCCGAGTAGTTGAAGCCGTCGTAGGCCTTCCAGCCCTCGTAGCGGCCGCCCAGGGTCAGGGTGAGGTCCGGCCGGATCGCCCAGGCGTCCTGCATCCAGACGGCGCGGTTGCGCGTCCTGCCGCTGGCCGCGGAGGCCAGGGCCCCTGGGGAGCCGACGATCCAGTCGGCGGTGTTGTAGCGCAGGTTCGAGAGCTCGTAGCGGTCGAGGTGGCCGCCGAAGCCGATCTCGTGCCCGACCAGGCTTGGGGGGCGCCACACCCCCTTGGCGTCGAAGGTGGTCCAGCCCGTGCCGTCGAGCCGCACGATCGATCCGGCGCCGCCGGTCTCCGCTCCCGGCAGGGCGGTGGAGGGGGTGCGCTGCTCGTCCTTTCCATAGTCGTAGCGGCTGAAGGCGATGCGCCAGTCGAAGGCGCCGCCCGTGTCGGTGGCGGCGGTCAGGCTGTGCATCCAGTGCCGCTCCTCGAAGCGGTAGCGGTTGTTGGAAAAGGCGCTCGCGGCGACCGTGTAGGGATAGCCGTCAAGGTTCAGCGATCCGGAATAGACCGGCGCGCCGGCGGTGCTGCGGAGGTAGCTCTCCACCCTCGAGTCCGTGTCGTTCAGGAACAGGCCGAGGCTGTAGGCCAGCCTCAGGTGCGGCGTCGCATCGAAGGCCAGCTTGAGCTTGAGGTTGTCCTGGGCCTGGTCCTCGAAGCCCCCCGCGCCCAGCACCGCGATGGGCGCGCCTGTGCGGTTCAGGTCGGCGAAGCTGCCGGTGGTCGCGGCCCCGGCGGGCCCTGGCGCGGCGGGCCGCGCTGCGGTCACATAGGCCAGCGGCTGGCTGCGGCTCTGGACGTGGTTGGCGCCCAGCCACCAGGAGAAGGGGCCCCTACGGTCGCCCACCGTGCCGACGGCCTGCCAGGCGGGGTAGGTCCCGTCGGTGGCGTACTGGCTGAAGCTCTGCCAGGAGCCGAGGACGGAGGCCGCGCCCTCCAGGTGATCCGGCATGCGGGTGGCGATCTCCACCACGGCGCCGATGGAATTGCCGGGGAAGGCGGCCGAGAAGGGGCCGTAGGCGACGTCGATCCGCTCGATCTCCTCAGGCGAGACCATCCCCCAGCGGGGCGAGGCGGTGGAGTTGTTGTTGCCGATCAGGGCCGAGAGCAGGACCCCGTCGGCGTAGATCAGGCTGCGGGCGCTGGCGCCGACGCCCGAGGTGCGGGTCGCGAGCGGCGCCTGGGTGTCGCCGACGTGCCGCTTCCGGACCAGGAGGCTCGGCAGGTACTTCAGGGCGTCCTCGGTGTTGACGACATTGACCGTCTCGCGAAGCCGCTCCGCGTCCACGCTCTCCACCGTGGCGGGGGAGCGGGCGAAGAGCTCCGTCGCCAGCGGGCGGGCCGTGACGGTCACCCCCGGCAGGGCGGCGGCGACCTCGAAGGACGCCGGCTGGGCGTGGGCGGGCGAGTTGATCTGGAGCAGCAGCCCCAGGACGACGAAGGGAAGGGCGAGGAACCGCCCCAGGCCGCGCATGCAAACCCCCGTGAGAGGGCCCCTGACTAGCACCGGTCGCCTCCGAAGCGCCAGTAGGACCGCCCTGGACATGCGGCGGGACGCCCTGGATTAGGCTCGCGGCATTGGCGGCGGCGCGTGATCGTTGATCGCGCGGGGTTTGTAGGGCGCCTCAAGGGCCGCGATGTCCTCGGCCGTCAGCTTGATCGACAGGGCGACGACGGCGTCGTCCAGGTGGCTGAGCTTGGTCGCGCCGATGATCGGGGCGGTGATCGCGGGCTTGGACAGCACCCAGGCGAGCGCCACTTGCATGTTCGGCTCGCCCCGCCCCTTGGCCACGGCGGTCAGGGCGTCCACCACGTCGAAATCGGCGTCGGTGTAATAGAGGTTGTCGGCGAAACCGTCGGTCTTGGCCCGCTCGGTCTCGCCCTTGCCCGCCCGGCTGCGGTTGCCGGCCAGGAAGCCCCGCGCCAGCGGCGACCAGGGGATGACGCCTATGCCCTGGTCCAGGCAGAGGGGCAGCATCTCCCGTTCCTCCTCCCGGTAGAGCAGGTTGTACTGCGGCTGCATGGAGACGAATTTCGCCCAGCTCCGCCGCTCCGACACGGACAGGGCCTTCATGAATTCCCAGGCGAACATGGTGGAGGCGCCGATGTAGCGGACCTTGCCGGCGCGGACGATGTCGTTCAGCGCCTCCAGGGTCTCCTCGATGGGGGTTTCATAATCGGGGCGATGGATCTGGTAGAGGTCGACGTAGTCGGTCCCAAGCCGCTTCAGGCTGGCGTCGATCGAATCCATGATGTGCTTGCGCGACAGCCCCTGGTCGTTGGGGCCGTCCCCCATCGGGCCGCGCAGCTTGGTGGCGATCACCACCTGTTCGCGCTTCGCCAGGGCCTTGAGGGCGCGCCCCGTCACTTCCTCGCTGGCGCCGTTGGAATAGATGTCGGCGGTGTCGAAGAAATTGATCCCGGATTCCAAGGCCTTGACGAAGAACGGGCGCGCCTCGTCCTCCTCCAGCGCCCAGGGGCGGCCTGCCTTGGCGCCGTAGCTCATGCAGCCGAGGCAGAGCCGCGAGACCTTCAGGCCCGTGCGGCCGAGATTGACGTAATCCATGAGCGCCCTCCGTTGGGCCTACACTGTCCCCAGGCCTGGGGATGGTTCAAGTCGCGCGCGAACGCGCCTAGGAATGGTCGGATGATCCGCCTCTTCGTCCCCAACGACCTGACCGCCGGCGTCGGCGTCGAGCCCAAGCCGGATCAGGCGCGGTATCTCACCGCCGTCATGCGCCTGGGCCCCGGGGCTGAGATCGCCCTGTTCAACGGGCGCGACGGGGAATGGCTGGCGCGAATTTCGGAGGTCTCCCGGCGCGGCTGCCACCTCGTGGTGCGAGAAATGCTGCGCGGGCAGCATTTTCCGCCGGACCTGGAGCTGGTGGTCGCCCTGGTCAAACGGGCGCCGCTGGAAACGATCATCGAGAAGGCGACGGAGCTCGGCGTCCGTCGCATCCACCTGGTCATGACGCGGCGCACAAATTCGGATCACGTCAAGCTGGAACGGCTGCAGACCATCGCCGTGGAGGCCGCCGAACAGACCGGCCGGCTGGACGTTCCGGAAGTGGTCAAGCCATTGAAATTAGAGACTTTGCTGCAGGACTGGGACCCCTCTCGCAGGCTGGTGTTCTGCGACGAAGCGGGGGATGATCCCTCTGCCGAGTGGGGCGGCCCCGACGGGCGTGCAAAGCCCCTGCTTCAGGCGCTCAAGAGCGAAAATGCTGCAGAAAATGCTGCGCAACATGAGGTGCAGCATTTTTCGCCGGAGGCGCAGCAAAACAGCCCCTGGGCGGTGCTGATCGGCCCCGAGGGCGGCTTCGATCCGGAGGAGCGCCGCAGGCTCCGCAGCCTACCCTTTGTGACGCCGGCGACGCTCGGACCGCGCATACTCAGGGCCGATACGGCGGCCATCGCGGCGCTCACGCTCTGGCAGGCGGCCCTGGGCGACTGGTAGCTGGATTTGGCGCAACTAGGCCCCGTTCAATTGCATTTGACTTGAGGCTTGGCCCAAGCCCCCTTATCTCCCGCCAACCGCAATGGCGGAGAACGGGGAGCGGCCTGGTGGGGCTGAGCGAACCCCGCGCCCCGAAAGAGGACGACGCATGGCCGACTGCGCGCTGGACAACCGTCCCCTGGAGCTCGCCGATCTCGCCGCCTACCTCGCCGGCGGGGCGAAGGCGCAGACCGAGTTCCGGATCGGCGCCGAGCACGAAAAGTTTGGTTTCCGCCAGAACAGCCTCGCCCCCGTGCCGTACGAGGGTCCGGACGGCATCGAGGCGCTGCTGAAGGGGCTGATGCGCTTCGGCTGGGAAGGCGTCTACGAGAAGCGCGACGGCGGCCAGACCCTGATCGCGCTGTCCCGCGGCGGCGCCAACATCAGCCTGGAGCCCGGCGGCCAGTTCGAGCTCTCCGGCGCGCCGCTGAAGACCATCCACGATATCTGCCACGAGACCGGCGCCCACCTGAAGGAGACCAAGGCGGTCGCCGACGAGCTGGGCATCGGTTTCCTCGGCCTCGGCTTCTCGCCCCTGTGGCGGCGCGAGGACGTGCCGGTCATGCCCAAGGGCCGCTACAACATCATGCGCGCCTACATGCCCAAGGTCGGCGGGATGGGCCTCGACATGATGCTGCGCACCTGCACGGTGCAGGCGAACCTCGACTTCGCGTCGGAAGCCGACATGGTGGCCAAGTTCCGGGTCAGCCTGGCCCTGCAGCCGGTGGCCACGGCCCTGTTCGCCAACTCCCCCTTCACCGAGGGCAAGCCGAACGGCTGGCTGTCCTACCGCGGCAAGGTGTGGACCGACACCGATGCGGACCGCACTGGCCTCTTGTCCTTCGTGTTCGAGGACGGCTTCAACTTCGAGACCTACGCCCGCTACGCCCTCGATGTGCCGATGTATTTCGTCAAGCGCGACGGCCGCTATGTGGACCTGTCGGGCAAGTCGTTCCGCGCCTTCATGGCGGGCGAGCTCGCGGAAATGCCGGGCCAGCGCCCGACCCTGACCGACTGGGTGGATCACCTCTCGACCGTGTTCCCCGAGGTCCGGCTGAAGACCTACCTGGAGATGCGCGGCGCGGATTCCGGGCCGCAGAGCCGCATCTGCGCCCTGCCGGCGCTCTGGACCGGCCTGCTCTATGACGCGGCGGCCCAGGAAGCGGGCTGGGACCTCTGCAAGCACTGGACGCGGGAGGACCGCGAGGCCCTGCGCATCGACGCCGGCCGCATCGGCCTGAAGGCGCGGATCGCCGGCCGTTCCTTGCGCGACGTGGCCGTGGACGTGGTGGCCATCGCGCGCCAGGGCCTGGCCCGCCGCCGCAACCTCAACGCCGGCATGGTCGACGAGACCAACTACCTCACCGAGCTGGAGGAGATCGCCGAGAGCGGGATCACTCCGGCCGAGCGCCTGCTGGAGCTGTATAACGGGCCGTGGCAGGGCGACCTGCGCCGCGTCTTCGACCTCGCCTACTGATGGCGGGCTCGGGGCGGATCCGAGCCGGCATCGGCGGCTGGACCTTCGATCCCTGGGAAGGGACCTTCTATCCCGACAAGCTGCCGGCCAAGAAACAGCTCGAGTACGCCAGCCGCCAGGTCACGGCGATCGAGATCAACGGCACCTACTACCGGACCCAGTCGCCTGCCACCTACGCCAAGTGGGCGGCGGACACGCCCGAGGACTTCGTGTTCTCGGTCAAGGCCCTGATGTTCACCACCAACCGCAAGGTCTTAGGTGAGGCTGGGGAGTCGGTGGGCAAATTCATCAACAGCGGGCTGGATCACCTGGGCGACAAGCTGGGGCCGATCCTCTGGCAGTTCGCCCCCACCAAGCAGTTCGACCGCGAGGATTTCGGCGCCTTCCTGTCGCTTCTCCCGAAAAAGCTCGGGGAAAAGCGGCTGCGACACGCCCTCGAGGTCCGCAATCCGAGCTTCAAGGACCCCGCCTTCGTCGATCTCTGTCGCGACCACGGGGTGGCGGTGGTGTTCGCCGATTCCGACAAGTACCCGGAGATCGCCGACGTGACGGCCGACTTCGTCTACGCCCGGCTGGAGAGCGCCCGCGAGGAGGTGGCGACCGGCTACACGGGCGAGGAGCTGGATCGCTGGGTCGGGATCGCCAGGGAATGGGCGCAGGGCGGCTCGCCTGAGAGCCTTCCTCGCCTCCACGACAAGCCGGTCGCCAAGGTGGCGCGCGACGTCTTCGTCTTCATGATCAACGGCGCCAAGGTCCGCGCCCCCGCCGCCGCCAAGGCGTTCCTGGAGCGGGTCTAGCAACGCTAGGGAAAATGCGCCAAGCTCTCTTCCGCGGCTTATGTGGGGAGGGCGCGCGATGCGACGGGCGAGGTTCCTGGCGATTCTGACGGCCCTGGCCGTGACCCTGGCGGTCATGGGGGGATCAGCCCGCACGCCGGCCCTGGCGGCGGCGCGCTGCGCGGCTCCGGCCCTGCATTGCACCGAGACGGACTGCCCGGCCGCCACCATCGCGGCCCAGGGACTGGAGCTCGATCCCAAGACCGGTCGCAGCTTCTTCCTCGACTACCCCTGCGACCTGAAGCCGGGGGAGAAGGTCGTCTTCATCCTGTCGATCCACGGGGCCGGCTCGATCGGCAATTGGCAAAGGCACTACTTCCCGGCCGTCGACCTCAAGGAGAAGTACCGCCTCGTCATCGCCACGCCGACGGCGGCGACGGCCACGCCGCTGCGCATGTGGACGGAGGTGGACGACGCGCATCTGCAGAACATCACCAACCTGGTGTTCGACCGGTTCGGGGCCAAGAACATCAAAGCCTTCTGGCTGGCGGGCCATTCCCAAGGCGGCTTCACCTCCAACCGCATCGTCTGCAGCCCCTTCTTCCGGGACAAGGTGGACGGCTGGCTTAGCCTTTCCGGCGGCCGGATCGGCCCGGTCCAGGTAGCGGCCGGCTTCGGCCCGCCCCCGGCTCCCGGCGCGGCGCCCGGGGGCCCGCCCCCGGGCGTGCGCCTGGGCGCGGCGGACATCCCCGCCTGCGACTTCAACTTCATCTTCGAGAGCGGGCAGAACGAGATCGTCTCCCTGCCCGACACCTCGCCCTGGTCGGTGAAATACGGCTGCGGCCTCCGCGCCCGGCGACCAGACGTGGTCGATACCAAGGCGGGCCTCGTCTACGACAGCGGCCGCGCCGCTACCGCCAGCGCCGCCTGGGGCCGCAAGGCGCGGCCCGGGACAGCCGAGGTCTTCGTCTATCCCAACTGCAAGGGCGGCCGGCTGGTGGCCGACGTCCTGCGCCTGGACAAGGGCCATACCGAGGGGCTGGAGCCCGCGGTCACCGAACAGCTGGTTCGGATGATGGTCGACGCACCCGGGGAGAAAGTCGCCAAAGGCTGACTCCTCACTTCCGCCCGCCCCCGGCGGAGAGCACTTCGCCGGGGGCGGGCGGTTTTTTCTTTGTCCGGTTGTTATGCGCTAAACCGATGGTCCCTCCCGATCGGTCCTGGCCGGATGAATCTTGCCCTCTACAGCGACCAGATCATTCCGGCGAACCGGGCCGTGGATGCGGTGCTGTGCGGGATGCTCCCGACTCACGCACGTATTGGCTACGTTCCTTCGGCTATCGATCCGGAACGACGCTATTTCCGTTCGCGCGAGGCTTACTATCAAGGTCTGGGTCTTCGGTTGGAGGTGTTCCACGACCCCGAACTCGGCGAAGAGGACAGCCTCGGCGAACTGTTCTCCTGCGACGCAGTTCATCTCAGCGGAGGGGATACGGCCCATTTTCTGGGCCGCCTCCATCGGGCGGGGATGCTGGCCGCCCTTCGAACCTACGCCGCCGATGGGGGTGTTCTGATCGGTGTGAGCGCCGGCGCCATCCTGATGACGCCAACCATCGCCGTCGATGTGATCTTTTCCGGAGGAAATGCGCGGGCGGATGCCGTTGAAGGGGCGCTGAATCTGATCGCGTTCGAGTTTTTTCCGCATCTCGACCAGGACCCCCGCTACCTGCCCGCGCTCCGCGAGTACAGCCTTCACAACGGGCGAACGATCATCGCTTGCGACGATGGCGGTGGATTGGTGGTCAGAGGAGATCAGCTACAGACCATCGGAGGCGTCGTCGAGGTCAAGGATGGCGCGGAGCGTCCCCTTGAACCGGCGATCCTCTCTTTGGCCGATCTCTGCCGACGTTAGCGGACATTTTCCGCAGCCCGCATCTCGCACCATGACGTCGATCTACCGCACCGGCAGCCTGTTCACGACCACCTTGCCCTCCTTCACCGTCGCGACCACGCGGGTGAGGTTGAAGATGTCGGTCAGCGGGTCGCCGTCGATGATGACGATGTCGGCGAGCTTGCCCGGCTCGAGCGTGCCGAGGTCGGCGCTCTTGTTGATGGTCGCCGCCGTGTTGGGCCCCATGATCTTCAGGATGTCCCGGTTGGAGAAGGTCAGGACCAGGCCCCGCAGCTCGTCCATCAGGCTGACCTTGGGGTCCCACTGGGTGTCGGTGCCGTAGGCCAGCATGGTGCCGGCGTCCCACAGCAGGCGCGCGTTGACCGGGCCCTGGCCGGCGCTCGACAGGGGGCGCGGCATCGGGAAGGGCCCGCCGTCGCGATAGAGCGGCTGGTTGTTCTCGTCGAAGTGGGGCGTGAAGACCTGCAGGGTCGAGACCATCGGAATGCCGGACTTGGCGATGGCGGAGATGGCGGCCGGGTTCTCCTCGAGCTGGCCGATGTGGGGGGTGTGGGCCAGGACGTCGACCTTGGCGGCCACCGCCGTCAGCGTGTCGAGGTAGTTGGTGGCGTGGGTGTAGGTGCGCAGGCCCTGTTTGTGGGCCTCGTCGACGATGATCGCCTGGGCGTGGCCCTCGGGCCCGCCAGGGGTGGCGAGCATGATGGTCTTGATGGCGTCGAAGCCCTGGGTCTTGGCCCGGGCGACCATGGCGCGGGTCTCGGCCTCGGTGAAGGAGTCCGGCGACTTCACGGGCCGGGCCGGCGGGCGGGCGGGATCGTTCCGGCCCGGGTCGGTGTACTGACCCTGTGGCGTCGGGGGGACGGCCGGCTCGGCTTGGCCCTTGGTGAGCGGCACCAGCTGCGCGGCGTAGAGGCGCGGACCCAGCACCTCGCCCGAGGCCAGGCGGCGGCGCAGCTCCAGGATGGTCGGCCCGTCGTCGATCATGGAGAAGACGGTGGTGAAGCCGGCGTCCAGGAAGGACTTCATGTTGGCCGGCGCCTTGTCGGCCAGCCACGCCTGGGGCTGGCCCTGCACCAGGTGGCGGTGCGCGTCGATATAGGCCGGCAGCACGGTCATGCCGCGGGCGTCGATGCGCTGGACGGTGCGGGCGATACCGGTGGGCGCGGGGCCGGCGGTGACGGAAACGATGCGGCCCGCCTGCGCGACCACCGTGCCATTGGGAATGAGATTGCCCGTGCCGTCGAGCACCCGGGCGTTGGTGATGACGAGGTCCTGCGCGGACGCGGTGGTCCCCACGACAAGGCAGCACAGGGCGGCGGCCCCGGCGAGCATCAGGCTACGCTTCATTGATCGTTTCCCCCTTGGTCCACGGCCCTCGAGGGGCGCGCGGCCGTTTCCTTATCGATGCTAATACACCGGCGGGCGGGCGTCAGCCGTGCTGCATGTCCCCGTCGATCGACAGGGCCTGGCCGGAGATCGACTTGGCGGCGTCCGAGGCGAGGTACACCGCCATGGCGCCGACGTCGGCTGCATCCACGAAGGCCTTCATCGACTGGTTGGCCAGGGCCGCGGCCTCGATCTCGGCCACGGTCTTGCCGCTCACACGCGCGCGCTCCCCCAGGACCCTCTGCATCCGCGGGCCCTGCACAGCGCCGGGCAGGATGGCGTTGACCCGGATGTTCTGCGGGCCCAGTTCGATCGAGAGGCTCTTGGTGAAGCCGATCAGGCCCCACTTGGTGGTCGAGTAGGGGCTGCGGTTGGGATAGCCGAAGCGGCCCGCCACCGAGGAGATGTTGACGATCACCCCAGCGCCCGCGCGGATCAGGTGCGGGACCGCATTATGGGTGACGTTGAAGGTCCCGGTCAGGTTGACGGCGAGCACCCGGTCCCAGTCCTCCGGGTCCACCGCCTGCACCGGCGCGGTCGGCCCGCCGATGCCGGCGTTGTTGACCAGGATGTCGAGGCCGCCGAGCCGCTCCACCGCCTCCGCCACCATGGCCACGACCTGCGCGCGGTCGGAGACGTCGCATCGGGCGGTCAGGAGGCCCGGGATTTCGCGGGCGGACTGCGCCAGAGCCGCCTCATCCACGTCGCAGGTGAAGACCCTGTCCCCGGCGTCCGCAAACGCCTGGGCGATCGCCCGCCCGATGCCGGCCGCGCCGGCGGTGACCAGAACCCTTCGAGACATGCAGACCTCATGCAGCGCAACTGACCGCCTATAGCAGGGCCCGCCGAGAAACTCAGGCCGGGGTCGCCGTCTTTTCGCGCATCCCCATCCGCCGCATCACCTCCGCCGCCGCGCGCTCGGTCTCGCTGAGCGGCTCGTAGGTCCAGCGGTAGAAGGAGCCGCCGAAGGGGCGGGCGGCGCCGCGGGCCTCCAGGTCCTCGTGGAAGCGGCGCATCTTCATCGACTGGCCGTCCAGCTTGAGGATGAAGACCGGCTTGCCGGTGGAGGCGGCCTCGGTGGCCATGTTGGTGGAATCCTCGGTCACGGCGATGAAGTCCGCGGCAGCGAGGAAGGCGAAATAGGGGTTCGGGCCCTTGCCGTTCCAGATCAGGCCCGGGCGGCTCTTGAGCCGGTCGGTGATGATATTGCGGGCGGCCTCGGGGGTGCGGCGCGAGAAGGTCAGCAGGAGCGTGGCCTGCTCCTGGTCGAGGGCCAGCTCCAGCTCGTGGGCCAGGGCCTCGGCCCGGGCGGGGGAGATGTCGAAGGACCGGGACTTGCCGCCGATCAGAACGGCGGCGCGGGGGGCTGGCAGGGGGTCGAGCTTCTTGGCGAAGCGGTCGTATTCGCGGGCCAGCCGCTCGGGGGTCACCTTGTGCGGCGAGCCGGTGATCGAGAGCACGTTCTCGCCCTGGATGCGGTCGTGCTTGGGGGGGATGACGAGGTCGAACAGGCTGGTGGCCCGGCGGGGGTCCTGCACCTGCACCACGAAGGTCCCGCCCCCCGACCAGCGGCGCATGCGCGAGGACAGGGCCAGGGAGGCGCGGCCGGCGCCGATCCACAGTTCGGGCCAGGGCGCGGCTATGGCCGACTCGGGCTCCAGCCAGCGGCGGGGCATGATGTTGAAGGCTGACGGCAGGCGTCCGATCCACGACTTCCAGCTCACCCGCTTGACGATGATCTCCACCGAGCGGCCGCCCTGGGCCGCCAGGCGCGCCACGGCCTCGGCCAGGCCCACGACCTGGTTCTCGATTCCCGACCGGCCGTCGGACACGGCCCAGATGACGAGCGGTGATTCGGTCATGGGCGCAGGACTGCGATCATCGCCGGCTTGGTGACGGCGATCCGTGGCTTAAGCATGGCTGCAGACCAGGCCGAAAGGCCTAGACCCACTCGACCTTGAGGATCTCGTAGGCCTTCACCCCGCCGGGGGTGGTGACTTCCACCACTTCGCCGGGCTCCTTGCCGATCATGCCGCGGGCGAGGGGAGAGGTCAGGGACAGGCGCCCCTTTTTCACATCCGCCTCGTGCTCGCCGACGATCTGGTAGCGGGCCTCGTCCTCCGTGTCCTCGTCCACCACCGTGACGGTGGCGCCGAATTTCACTTGGCTGCCCGACAGCTTGGAGACGTCGATCACCTGGGCGCGGCTGATCTTGTCCTCGATCTCGGCGATTCGGCCTTCGATCCAGCCCTGACGGTCCTTGGCGGCATGGTACTCGGCGTTCTCCGAAAGATCGCCATGCTGGCGCGCCTCCGAGATCGCACCGATCACCGCCGGGCGTTCTACGGTCTTCAAACGCTTCAACTCTTCGTCGAGGGCGTCATAGCCCTCGGCGGTCATCGGCACTTTTTCCATGGCTGGGTTTAGTCGCTGTCCGCCCTTGGGGAGGCCTTGAAAGGAATGGTCGTGGGAGCGGTGCACGGCCGGCGGGAAAGAATAGGGCGGCGAACAGCCGAGTTCAAGGCCGCCGACTTGCGGCATGGCGCGCAACCTTCGCCATAGGGGTCAAGAGCCCGCTCCGGCGGGAGGGCGCGGCAGCTCCATCACCGCGCGCAAGCCCGGCAGATTGTCCTCCAGGATCAGCCGGCCCCCATGCAGCTTGGCGCAGGCGGCCACGATCGCCAGGCCCAGGCCCGACCCCGGGCTCTGGCGCGAGGTCTCCAGCCGGACGAATCGCTCGACCACCCGCCCGAGCTGGTCGTGGGGCACGCCGTGGCCGGTGTCGGTCACCACCAGGCGCACCATGTGGTCGGCCCCCTCCGTCACCGCGATCCTGACGTCGGCGCCGGGGCCCGCGTGGGTGACGGCGTTGTGGAGCAGGTTGCCGACCGCCTGACGCAGCAACAGGGCGTGGGCGTGGACCACCACGGGGACCTCGGGCGCCTCCACCACCAGGGTCTGGCCGGCGTCCTCCAGCACGGGGCCGAACAGGTCCTCCATCTCCTCGGCCAGGGCGCCGAGGTCGACCTCGGTCATCAGCTCCGCCGATAGGCCCGTCTCCGCCCGGGCGATGTCCATCAGGATGGAGAAGGTGGCCAGGGCCTGGTCGGCCTCGAAATGGGCCTGCTCGATGGCCGACAGCCGTTCGGCCTCGGTGGCCTTGGGATCGAGGGCGCGCCCCAGCGCCCCCTTCATCCGGGTGAGCGGCGAGCGCAGGTCGTGGGTCAGACTGTCGGTGACGGTGCGCAGGCTGGTCATCAGCTCGTCGATGCGGGTCAGCATGGCGTTGAGGGCGAGGCCGATATGGTCGAACACGTCGCCGTTGGGCCGCGCCGGCGCCCGGGCGGAGAAGTCCCCTCCGGCGATGCGCTCGGCGGCGCCGACGATGATCCGCGCCCGCCCGAACAGCAGGGCGTTGAAGATCAGCCCCACCAGCATGACCGCCACCAGGGTGATGCCGAGGGCGATGATCGAGCCCTTGATGATGGCCGCGCGGAAGGCGTCCCTGGCGCCGAGGTCCTCGCCGATGATCAGGGTGCGGCCGCCGCCGACGGGCTGCGCCAGCACCCGCCAGAAGCGCTTGGGGGTCCGCACCGGCTCCAGCACCGTGCCCCAGCCGTTGTCGGGGGTGTCCAGGGCCCCGACCACGTCCGAGCCGGCCAGGATGTTGCCCTCGGTGTCCACCAGGGCGTAGCGGAAGCCGTCGGCCGAGCCGATCCGCTCGCGGCGGTCCAGGGCCGCCTTCAGGGCGGTAGGCCCCTCCTCCCGCTCATAGGCGATGAAGTAGTCGCGGGCGTAGCGGGCCAGGGCCGCCTGCTGGCGGGCGATCACGGCCTCTCCGGACTGGTCGACGATGACGAGGCCGATGATCAGGGCGCTGACGGTGACGATGAGCACCGTGAGCGGCAGGGACCAGGAGCGGATGCGCATGGGTTTCGAACCCTAGGCCCGCTCCGACAGTCGGTAGCCGGCGCCGCGATGAGTATGCAGCATCGGCCGCTCGAAGCCCTCGTCGATCTTCTTGCGCAGCCGGCTGATGTGGGTGTCGATCAGGCTCGTATGCGGGTCGAATCGGTAGTCCCAGACCTGCTCCAGCAGCATGGTGCGGGTGACCACCCGGTCCTTGTTGCGCAGCAGGTGCTCCAGGAGCTTGAACTCCCGCGGCAGCAGGTCGATCGCCCGTCCCGACCGGCTGACCCGGCGGGTCAGGAGATTCATCTCCAGTTCGCCGCAGCGCAGGACGGTGTCGGCCCCCCGGCCGCCGCGGCGGCGCATCAGGTTGGACAGGCGCGCCGAAAGCTCGGCGAAGGCGAAGGGCTTGGTCAGGTAGTCGTCGCCGCCGGCCCGGAGGCCGTTCAGCCGCTCGTCCAGCTGGCCGAGGGCCGACAGGATCAGCAGGGGCGTATCGACGTTGGCGGCGCGCAGGGCCTTCAGCACGGACAGGCCGTCCATGCCGGGCATCATCCGGTCCATCAGAATGGCGTCGAAGGATGAGGAGGAGGCGAGGTAGAGGGCGTCGCGCCCGTCGGCCACGTGCTCGACCGTGTAGCCCTCCTCGCGGAGGCCCTTCAGCACATATTCGGCCGTGTCGGGGTCGTCTTCGGCGACCAGCACCCGTGCGCCCAATCAAGCCTCCATCGCGGAATTATAGACGACGCAGAACCCTGGTCCGCGATCAAGCCCCGATGACGCAGGAGGCAGGAGAGGGGTCCCGGGCGCGGCTGTGGGGAGCCGCGCCCGGGGGTTTTTCACGGCGTCCTACTTTGTGCAGGCCGCCATGAAAGCCTTCATCGTCTTGGTGTGCTTCTTCTGGGCCGCCCACTGCTTCGTGCAGTCGGCCTTCTTGTCCGCGGGAGCCGCAGCCGTTGCAGGCGCGGCGGACTTGGCGGGGGCGGCGCCGATGACCAGGGCGACAATCGCGGGAATCAGGAACTTGGACATGACTGGCGTTTCCTCGGTGCGCCGGAGCTCCATCCGACGACGCCCTAAAGGAAGGCCCGCAAGCTTGCGATAGCCGGTAGCCAACCTTGCAAATTTGTAAGGTGGGCCGGCGCGACAGTGACGAGGCAGGAACCGCTAGGCGTAGCTCTGAAGCGGCCGGACCTCGAGGGAGCCGACGGCCATGGCGCCGATGGCCTGGGCGGCGGCCAGGGCCCCCGCGGCGGTGGTGTAGTAGGGGATCTTCATCATCAGGGCCGAGCGGCGGATGGTGAAGCTGTCCTGCAGGGACTGGCGGCCCTCGGTGGTGTTGAACATTAGCTGGATCTCGCCGTTCTTCATGGCGTCGACGATGTTGGGCCGGCCCTCCAGCACCTTCTTGACCGTCTCGACCTGGAGACCCTGCTCGTGCAGGTGCGCCGCGGTGCCGGCGGTGGCGACCACGCGGAAGCCGAGCGCCAGCAAGAGGCGGATCGGCTCGACGATGAAGGGCTTGTCCGCCTCCTTCACCGAGACGAACACCTTGCCCGCCTTGGGCAGGACCACGCCGCCGCCGAGCTGGCTCTTGGCGAAGGCGCGGGCGAAGGCCTTGTCCATGCCGACTTCGCCTTCGCGCCGCCAGTCCAGGCCCATGACCTCGCCGGTCGAACGCATTTCCGGCCCCAGCACGGTGTCGACGCCGGGGAAGCGGGCGAAGGGGAACACCGCTTCCTTGACGGCCACGTGGTCGACCGACTGCTCCTCCAGGCCGAAGTCGGCCAGGCGCTTGCCGGCCATGACCTTGGCGGCGATGGCGGCGACCGGCTTGCCGATGGCCTTGGCGACGAAGGGCACGGTGCGCGAGGCCCGCGGATTGACCTCCAGCACGAAGATGCGCGGCTCGGCGGAGTGCGGCTCCTCGATGGCGAACTGCACGTTCATCAGGCCGCGCACGTTCAGCGCCCGGGCCATGGCCTCGGTCTGGCGCTTCAGTTCGGCGATGGTCTCGGGGCGAAGCGAGAAGGGCGGCAGGGAGCAGGCGCTATCGCCCGAGTGCACCCCGGCCTCCTCGATGTGCTCCATGACCCCGGCCACGAACACGGTCTCGCCGTCGCAGATGGCGTCGACGTCCACCTCGGTGGCGCGGCTCAGGTACTGGTCGATCAGGACGGGAGTGTCGCCGGAGACCTGCACGGCGTCGCGGACGTAGCGGGCCAGGCCCTCCTCGTCGCGGACGATCTCCATGGCCCGGCCGCCCAGAACATAACTGGGCCGGATCACCACCGGGAAACCGACCTTGCGGGCGCCCGCGAAGGCTTCCTCGACGGAGCGCGCGATGGCGTTGATCGGCTGCTTCAGCTCGATGCGGTGCAGGAGTTGCTGGAACCGCTCCCGGTCTTCGGCGAGGTCGATGGCGTCAGGCGTGGTGCCGAGGATCGGCACGCCGGCTTCTTCGAGCGGCTGGGCCAGCTTCAGCGGCGTCTGGCCGCCGAACTGGACGATGACCCCCAGGAGGGTGCCCTTGGACTTCTCGACGTCGATGAGCTCGAGCACGTCCTCGGCGGTGAGCGGCTCGAAGTAGAGCCGGTCGGAGGTGTCGTAGTCGGTGGAGACGGTCTCGGGGTTGCAGTTGACCATGATCGACTCGACGCCGATCTCGTCCAGCGCGAACGCCGCGTGGCAGCAGCAGTAGTCGAACTCGATCCCCTGGCCGATGCGGTTGGGGCCGCCGCCGAGGATGATGGCCTTGGTGCGGTCCGAGGGGTTGCTCTCGCACTCGGGGACCTGGCCCAGGGCGCCGCTCTCGTAGGTCGAATACATGTAGGGGGTCTTGGCGGCGAACTCGGCGGCGCAGGTGTCGACCCGCTTGAACACCGGGCGCACGCTCAGGGCCTGGCGGGCGGCGCGGACGTCGGCCTCCTTGCGGCCCGACAGCTTGGCCAGGCGCAGATCGGAGAAGCCCTGGGCCTTCAGCCGGCGGAAGGCCACGGCGTCGGTCGGCAGGCCCTCGGCGCGGACCCGCGCCTCCTCATGGATCAGGGTTTCGATCTGGCGCAGGAACCAGGGCTCGTAGGAACAGGCGGCGTTGATCTCCTCGACGCTCAGGCCGTGTCGCAGGGCCTGGGCGATGGTGCGCAGGCGGTCCGGGGTGGGGACGCCCAGCGCCCGGGTGACGGCCGCGCGGGCCGCGCTTGGGTCGGCTGAATCGGCGTCCGGAATGACGACCTCGTCGAAGCCCGACAGGCCCGTCTCCAGGCCGCGCAGGGCCTTCTGCATGCTCTCGGCGAAGGTGCGGCCGATGGCCATGACCTCGCCCACCGACTTCATCGAGGTGGTCAGGTAGGGCTCGGCGCCCGGGTACTTCTCGAAGGCGAAGCGGGGGATCTTGGTGACCACATAGTCGATGGTCGGCTCGAACGAGGCGGGGGTGGCCCCGGTGATGTCGTTCATCAGCTCGTCGAGGGTGTAGCCGACGGCCAGGCGCGCGGCGACCTTGGCGATGGGAAAGCCGGTGGCCTTGGAGGCGAGGGCGGACGACCGCGACACCCGCGGGTTCATCTCGATCACCACCATCCGTCCGTCGGCCGGATTGACCGCGAACTGGACGTTGGAGCCGCCGGTCTCGACGCCGATCTCGCGCAGCACGGCGATCGAGGCCGTGCGCATCCACTGGTATTCCTTGTCCGTCAGGGTCAGGGCCGGGGCGACGGTGATCGAGTCGCCGGTGTGGACCCCCATCGGGTCGATGTT
>CANJID010000052.1 GCA_947474395.1 Caulobacterales bacterium | reverse complement strand
GGCCAGCTGCCCGGCCACAAGGTCGACAAGAACATCGCCCGGGTGCGCCACTCGACCCCCGGCGTTGGCCTGATCTCGCCGCCGCCGCACCACGACATCTATTCCATCGAGGACCTGGCCCAGCTCATCCACGACCTGAAGAACGTCAATCCGCGCGCCCACATCTCCGTCAAGCTGGTCTCGGAAGTCGGCGTCGGCACGGTCGCCGCGGGCGTCTCCAAGGCGCGGGCGGACCACGTCACCATCTCCGGCTATGAGGGCGGCACCGGCGCCTCGCCGCTGACCTCGCTCACCCACGCGGGATCGCCCTGGGAGATTGGGCTCGCCGAGACCCAGCAGACCCTGCTCCTGAACAATTTGCGCAGCCGCATCGCCGTCCAGGTCGACGGTGGCATCCGCACCGGTCGGGACGTCGCCATCGGCGCGCTTCTGGGCGCCGACGAGTTCGGCTTCGCCACCGCCCCCCTGATCGCGGCCGGCTGCATCATGATGCGCAAGTGCCACCTCAACACCTGCCCGGTGGGGGTGGCGACCCAGGACCCGGTCCTGCGCGCCCGGTTCACGGGCCAGCCCGAGCACGTGATCAACTACTTCTTCTTCGTCGCCGAGGAGCTGCGCCAGATCATGGCCTCCCTCGGCTTCCGCACCATGGCGGAGATGGTGGGCCGGGTGGACCGGCTCGACATGCGCACGGCCATCGACCACTGGAAGGCCAAGGGCGTCGATCTTTCTAAGCTGCTGCACCAGGTGAAGACCGCCGAGGGCGCTCCGCTCCACCAGACCGAGACCCAGAACCACGGCCTCGACAAGGCCCTCGACGTCGACCTGATCGCCTCGGCCAAGGCGGCGATCGAGGACGGCAAGCCGGTCGAGCTGGAGCGGACCATCCGCAACGTCAACCGCACCGTCGGGGCTATGCTCTCCGGCGAGATCGCCAAGCGTCACGGCCACGCGGGCCTGCCGGCCGACACCCTGCGCATCAACCTCAAGGGCTCGGCGGGCCAGAGCTTCGGCGCCTTCCTGGCCCACGGGGTGACCCTGGATCTGATCGGCGACGCCAACGACTACGTCGGCAAGGGCCTGTCTGGGGGCCGGGTGATCGTGCGCCCGCCGGCGAGCGCTCCGCGCGACCCGACGGAGAACATCATCGTCGGCAACACGGTCCTCTACGGGGCCATCTCCGGCGAGGCCTATTTCTGCGGCGTGGCGGGCGAACGCTTCGCTGTGCGCAACTCCGGCGCGGTGGCGGTGGTCGAGGGCGTGGGCGACCACGGCTGCGAATACATGACCGGCGGAGTGGTGGTGGTCTTGGGCCATACGGGCCGCAACTTCGCCGCCGGCATGTCCGGGGGCGTGGCCTACGTCTATGACCCGGAAAGCCGTTTCGCCAGCCGCTGCAACGCCGCCATGGTCGACGTGGCGAGCCTCGATCCCGACCACGGGGCGGACACTGACGATGAGCGCCGGCCTGCCCAGCGCTCGGCTGGGGTGCACGACCACGGACTGGGCTACATGCTGGGCTTCGACCGGGAGCGGCTGCGCATCCTGCTGGAGCGCCACCATCTGCACACCGGCAGCGCCCGCGCGCGGATGCTGCTCGATGCGTGGGAGACGGCGGCGGACCATTTCGTCAAGGTCACGCCGAAGGACTACAAGCGCGCGCTGCTCGACCTCGAGGCCGAGCGCCTGGCGGCCGGCGCGGTCGCGGCCGAATAACCCGAGCTGATGGAGCAGACCTGAATGGGCAAGCCCACCGGCTTCCTTGAGATCGAACGGCGCGAGCGGGGCTATGAGCCCGCCGAGGCCCGGCTGAAGACCTATAACGAGTTCCTGAAGCCCCTGCCGGGCCAGGAGGTCGAGCAACAGGCGGCGCGCTGCATGGATTGCGGCATCCCGTTCTGCCACCAGGGCTGCCCGGTCAACAACCTGATTCCCGACTGGAACAACCTCGTCTATCGCGAGGACTGGCGGGCGGCGGTGGAGAACCTGCACTCCACCAACAACTTCCCGGAGTTCACCGGGCGGATCTGCCCCGCGCCCTGCGAGGCGTCCTGCACCCTGAACATCGACGACAACCCGGTGACCATCAAGAATATCGAGTGCGCCATCGTCGATCGCGGATGGGAGGAGGGCTGGATCACGCCTCAGCCCGCGCCGCACGGCACCGGCCACAGGGTGGCGGTGGTGGGCTCGGGGCCGTCGGGCATGGCCTGCGCCCAGCAGCTCGCCCGCGCCGGCCACGCCGTCACCGTGTTCGAGAAGAGCGACCGCGTCGGCGGCCTGCTCCGTTACGGCATCCCCGACTTCAAGATGGAGAAGCACCACATCGACCGGCGCGTCCGGCAGATGGAGGCCGAAGGGGTCATCTTCCAGACCGGCATGGAGGTGGGGGTCACCGTCTCGGTGCAGCGGCTGCTGGACGACTACGACGTCCTGGTGATGGCCGGCGGGGCCGAGCACCCCCGCGACCTGGAGCTGCCGGGCCGGGGCCTGAACGGCATCCACTTCGCCATGGACTTCCTGCCCCAGCAGAACAAGCGGGTGGCCGGCGACGACGAGGCCAGGGCCGCGCCGAACGGAACCATCTCCGCCAAGGGCAAGCACGTGGTGGTGATCGGGGGCGGGGACACCGGCTCCGACTGCATCGGCACCTCGAACCGCCAGGGCGCGGCCTCCGTCACCCAGCTCGAGATCATGCCCCAGCCGCCGGAGCGGGAGAACAAGGCCCTGACCTGGCCGGACTGGCCGCTGAAGATGCGGACCTCCTCGTCCCAGGCTGAAGGCTGCGACCGCGACTTCGCCGTCCTGACCAAGACCGCCCGCGAGCGGAACGGGCAGGTCGAGGCGCTGGAGTGCGTCCGCGTCGAGTGGGTCAAGGGCGCGGACGGGCGCATGCAGATGCAGGAAGTCGCCGGCAGCGAATTCGAGCTGAAGGCCGACCTGGTGCTCCTGGCCATGGGCTTCCTCGGCCCTCGTCAGCCGGGCCTCGTGGAACAGGCGGGCGTCTCGCTCGACCCCCGCGGCAACGTCAATGCCACGGTCGCCGACTACCAGACCTCGGCGCGCGGCGTGTTCTCCTGCGGCGACATGCGGCGCGGCCAGTCCCTGGTCGTGTGGGCGATCCGCGAGGGCCGCCAGTGCGCCCGCGCGGTGGACGAGTTCCTGACGGGGCGCAGCGACCTGCCGCGTTGAGTTGGACCCGGGCTTTACCGGGGGCTAACCGCGAGATGCGATGCTGCGCGTCCTGATCCCTGCCCAGGATGGTCGCGCGTGTCTGCTCAAGTCGCCTTCGGCCGCCGCGCGCCGCCCCCCCAGTCAGCATCCTATCGCCCGGCGGATTACCCCTCCGCGCCAGCCAGGCCGGCGGCGCAGGAGCCGTTCGATCCCGCGCCCTTCGACACGCCTGACGCTGAGGCGCTCAAAGCCGAGCTGGCCGCGGCCCTGAAGAGTCCCCGCCGGGACGACTTCGACTCCTTCATGGCCCGCCAGCGGGTTGCGCAGGTGGTCGTGTGGGTCGGCAGTCTCGCCCTCTGCGCGCCGGGCCTGATCTGCTACCTGCTCCATGTCCCCAAGCTCGCATCGGCTGGCGTCGAGGTGGTCGGGATGATCGCCGCCTGGCTGCTGCGCCGCCATAAGCGCCGCCAGCTCAAAAAGATCGCGACCTGGGAAGGTTGAACTACCCGCGCCAGCGCAGGTACAGCCGGTCGCCCTTGAACTCGAACGAGTCCAGCCGCTTGAAGAAGGCCATGCCCAAGAGGGACGTCCGCATCGGCGCCTGGTTGATCGACATGGGCACGTCGGCGAAGGCGATGGGGCCGACGGCCAGGCTGTCGGCCTTGTAGGCGGCGCCCCGGCCGATGCCGTTGGCGGTCTCGTATTCCCCGCCGAACCGCAGGGAGCCGATATCCACCCCGAGGCGGGCGGCGTCGCCGGGGCTCAGCACGATCTCGCTTGCCCCGGTGTCCACCAGGAAGCGCACGGCTTTGCCGTTCACCTGGCCGGTGACGTAGTAGTGTCCGTCCTCCTCCCGCCCGATGGCGAGCTCGTTGGGGCGCCCTGTCGCCACCCCATAGCCGGGCGCGACCTCGGACCGGACGCGAAGGACGAGCGCTCCCATCTCGTTGCGGAAGGCATAGCCCAGCAGCAACACGGCGATGACCCCGACCCAGATGGCGGCGTGGCGCAGGGTCTCCTTCAACTTCAGCCGCCTGGCGAACAGGCTTGAGGCCACAAGGGCCAGGAGAACGACGCCGTAGATCACGCGGCTCTTGTCCTCGGTGGAGGATATCCGCCCCGGCGCCAGTTCGCTCAGGCCCCAGACGCCGAGGCCGATGACCACCATCGCGGCGAGCCAAAGCACCAGGCGGCCCTTCGGCCGCTCCGGCGGCGGTGGGTCCTGCTTCCACGGTCCTTGGCTGTCGGCCACCCGGGCTCCTTCGTGACGCTCCGCCCCATTATAGGGCCGTTATCTTTTTGTGGGCGATGCCTGGAGGCGAAGCCAATGCGAGGCTAAGTTGCGCCGCGTGGCTCCCCGCCTCGTCACGGAGGCCGGCCAGGATTGGAGCGTTGTATGCCTGTTGTGTTCGCCAGGATCCGCGTGGGGGATTTCGATCGGTGGAAGACCGCCTTCGATTCCCATGAGCCGTACCGGCGGGAGCAGGGCATCACCCTGAAGGCCATCTACCGCGACGCCAGCTATTGGAACGGCATCCTGGTGATCCTGGAGGCCGAGGACGTCGAGAAGGCCCAGACCTATTACAGCTCGGACGAACAGCGCCAGCGCATGTCCCAGTCCGGCCTGGAACGGCCCGCCGAGCTGTGGATCGGCTCGGACGTCCTAGGCTAGCGGTGGCGGCCGGGCTGCACTTCTCCAAGACGGTCGAGGCCGGCGGCTTCGTCTTCGTCTCCGGCCAACTCGGTTTCGACACGCAAGGGGCGATGGCGGAGGGAATTTCCCGCCAGACCACCTGCTGCCTGGACAACTTGGCCGCCGCCCTCGCCGAACGGGGGCTGCACCTCACGGATGTGGTCAAGACGACGGTGTGGCTGCGCACCGACGCCGATTTCACCGCCTTCAACGAGACCTACGCGGAGGTGTTCGGCAATCACAAGCCGGCCCGCTCGACCGTCGTCAGCGCGCCTGCACGTCCCGACGCCCTGATCGAGATCGAGGCGGTCGCCTACAAGGGCTAGAGCCCCTCCGCCGCCGGTACGCGCTTGACCTTGTGGGCGTGCAGGCGCGGCAGGACCTCCTCGCCGAGGCGGCGAATCTGGTTGAGGAACATCTCCTGGGGCAGGGAGCCCCGGTTGCAGACCAGCATCACGGTGTCCATGCCCGCCTCGTCGGCCTCGGCGATGATCTTCTCCGCCACCTCGTCCGGCGTGCCCCAGGCCAGGCCCTCGGCCATCTGGGCGACCTGATCGAGGGCGATCGGCTCGCGATTGCTGGTCGGGCGCTCGGCGAAGGTGCCCTTGGCGCCCTGGCGCAGGTGCGAGTGGGCGTCCTTGGAATAGTAGCCGGCGCCGGTGTCCTTCTTCTGATGGTCGTAGGCCATCAGGGTGTTGAAGAAGTAGGCGTAGTGGGCCCCGTACTCCTTGACCGCCTGGGCCTTGGAGTCGGCGACATAGGCGTCGGCCATGAAGTTCAGCTTGTCGGGGGTGACCTTGCGGCCGTGCAGCGCCTGCTGCTGGGCGTAGTAGCGGATCATGTCCTCGCGCACGACGCCCCGGGTGATGCCGGGAGTGATGCAGGCGTCGACCCGCGCGGCCCACTCGATGGACTCTTTCGAGCCGGTCACCGGCACCCAGATCGGGGGGTGCGGCTGCTGCACCGGGCGCGGCCAGAGCGAAATCTCGGGGTATTTGTAGAACTGGCCCTCGTAGGAGAACACCTCGTCGGTCCAGGCCCGGCGCATGATCTCGAAGCCCTCGTCGAAGCGGGCGCGGCTCTCTCCGGGCGGGATGTCGTAGATGCGGTACTCGCGGGGCACGCCGCGGGCGAGACCGGCGATCAGCCGGCCGTTGCTCATGCAGTCCAGCATGGCCAGCTCCTCGGCCAGCCGTAGCGGATTGTGCAGCGGGAGCAGGTTCCCGTAGGTCAGGATCTTCATCCGCGAGGTGCGCTGGGCCGCCGCCGCCACCAGCAGGTTCGGCGAGTTCATCAGGCCGTAGGGCGTCGCGTGGTGCTCGTTGACGGCGATGCCGTCGAAGCCGACCCGCTCCATCTCCGCCCAGGCGTCGAGGTGCTCGGCGAAGGTCTCGACCGCGGCCTTGGGGTCGAAGTAGCGCTTGCCCAGCGGGGTGGGCAGTTCGCCGTCGATCTTGAACGGGTCGAGGTCGACCTTGTAGTGCATCAAGTCGAACAGAAAAACTTTCACAGGATCAATGCCTTCCCGGCTGAGCAAATGGCCCGCTGAAACGAAAAGGGCCGCGGCTGCCTTGCGGCGACCGCGGCCCGATTTCTCAGGTCGTGGACTTCAGGAGGGCGATCAGCCCCACTTCATCTCGCCCTTGGCGACCTTCGCGCCGTAATCCAGGAACACCGCGGTGTCGGCGGCGGTCTTCGGATAGGCCTTGGTCATGATGGCGATGACTTCCTTGGCGTCCTTGCCCTTGGTCACGGCGTCCTCGAAGTCCACCAGGTACTTCTTGGTGTATTCGGCGGCGGCGACGCCCTGCGGGGCGCCGGCCGTCATGTGGCCGGGGACCAGGATCGCCGGCTTCATGGCGATGATGGCGTCCAGGGCGTCCATCCAGGCCTTGCGCAGCTCGACGGTGCCGGTGTCGGCGGTCCAGACGTGCGTGCCGGAGAACACCAGGCAGCCGCCGAACACGGCGTTCAGGCTCGGCACGTAGATGTAGCGGCCGCGGTCGCCCAGGCCCGGAGCGTTGCGGATCTCGAGGGTGTTGCCTTCGAGGTTGATCGCGGTCGAGGCGGTGGGCGTGGGGATGGTCAGGTCAGCCTTGGTGGCCGGGCCGTAGGCCTTCAGCACCGGGCTCCAGGTCGCCAGCTTGGCGTCGACGTTCTGGCCGATCTTGTCGACGGTGGACTGGGCGGCCAGGACCTTCACGTTCGGGTTGGCCGCGACGATCGGCTTGTTGCCGAAGTAGTAGTCGGGGTCGTTGATGGTGATGTAGGCGACCGTCAGCTGCTTGCCGGTCTTCTTGATGGCCTTCTGCACGGTCTCGCCGTGGCCGTAGTTGAAGGTGCCGTCGATCAGGACCAGGGCCTTCTCGCCCTCGATCAGGACCGGGGTGCGGTGGAAGGCGTTGCCGTCGCCCAGGAAGACCTGGTGCTTCAGCTTGGTCTGGGCGCTGGCGAGGCTCGGGACGGCGGCGGCGAGGCCGGCGGCGGCGGTCAGCTGGATGGTTTCGCGTCTGGAGATCATGGTCGTTTCCTCGGGCAGGGGCGGGTGTCGTGTCCCACAAAAGTTCGGATCGGAATGCCGTGCATCAGCCGTAGGCCGGCGTCGGGCCGATCATCGTTCACCGCTACGGTTCGCGCCGGGAAACGTCAAGGTTCCTTCCACTTGGGCAAAGTCGTCCGCCTCTCAAGACCATGACAAGTCGGGGCAAATCGGGTACCTTATCGGCTGTAAGTTCAAGCCGCCTGCGTCTTGCAATGACGGGCGGGCCAGATAGCGTGCCAGGTATGAGGAAAACGAACAGGCTGGGTCACAGTGCGGGAGCTATGCTCGACCGCCGCAAGCTGCTTCAGGCGGCGATCGCCGCCGGCCCCCTGGCTGCCGCGGGACGCGCCTTCGCGGCGGCGCCGGCCCTGGCGGCTGGCGACCTTCCCGGCGGCTTGACCCTGATTACCGGCGCTGGAACCAGCGTGGTGGCTGCCAAGGGTCCGAGCGGCGCGATCATGGTGGACTGCGGCGCGGCCGCGCGCGGGGCCGAGACCCTGGCCCTGGTGGCCAGCCGCACCGGCTCGCCCAAGGTGGCGACCCTTATCAATACCTGCTGGCGGCTGGAGCAGACCGGCGCGAACGACCTCCTCGGCGCGGCGGGGACGCGAATCGTCGCCCACGAGAACACCCGGCTGTGGATGGGCGCCGAGATCGCCTCGCGCTGGGAGAACAAGGTCTATCCGCCCCGCGCGGCCATCGCCCGGCCGACCGAGAGCTTCTACACCGCTGACGCCCCCAGGATGCTGCCCGGGGATGACGGCGTCGAGTACGGCTACCTCTGGCAGGCCCACACCGACGGGGACGCCTACGTCTTCTTCCGCAAGGCCAATGTCCTGGTCGTGGGCGCCGCCGTCGCCGGCCGGGGCTGGCCGACGCTGGACTGGGAGACGGGCGGCTGGCTCGGCGGCCACATCCGGGGCCTCGAGACCCTCTATAAGCTCGCCGACGACAAGACCGTGATCGTCACCTCAGACGGGGTTCTCCTGAACCGCGCCGACCTGGAGAAGCAGCGGGTCATGTACGTCGCCATCATGGCCAAGATGCAGACCATCATGGAGAGCGGGCAGGGCACTCCGGAAGTGCTCAAGGCCAAGGTCGCCGCCGAATACGAGGCGGAACGTGGCGATTCCACCCAGTTCCTGACCCTTGCGTTCCGCAGCTTCTGGGGTCACATCCGCCAGTTCAGGGCGATTTAGGGTCAAGACATGCGTTTCGCTCCCGCCGTCCTTGGCTCTCTTCTCCTCGCAGCCTCGTCGATGGTGCTAGCCGCCCATGCGGCCGGCGACGCGCCCGCCAAGGCGCAGAAGACCGTCGCCCCTGTCGTCGCTTCTGGCGTCGCCGTCCCGGACAAGAACGCGGACCCGCAGACCTGGCGCGACCTGCTCGATCGCTACTGCGTGGCCTGCCACAACGAGGGCAATCCGACGGCGGGCCTGGCCTTCGACACCCAGGACATGGCGAAGGTCGAGCAGAACGGCCAGATTTGGGAAAAGGTTGTCCGCAAGCTGCGCGGGCGGATGATGCCGCCGCCGGGCTTCCCACGACCCCAGGACGAAACCTACGCCTCTTTCGTGACCTTCCTGGAAGGCCACCTCGACACGGCGGCGGCCAAGAGCCCCGATCCCGGCCGGGTGGTGCTGCACCGGCTGAACCGCAAGGAATATGCGAACGCAGTGCGGGACCTGTTCGAGCTGAAGGTCGATCCCGCCGCGCTGCTGCCTCAGGACGACACCTCCGACAGTTTCGACAACGTGGCCGAGGTGCTGCAGGTCTCCGCCTCGTTCCTGGACCAGAACATCTCGGCGGCGCGCGCCGTCGCCATCGAGGCCACCGGCGATCCCAAGCTGAAGCCCGTGCGGGTCAACCTGAAGCCCGATCCCCTCCTGAGCCAGGGCGCCCATGTCGACGGCCTGCCGCTCGGCACCCGCGGCGGCCTCGTGGTGGACCACGTCTTCCCGGCGGAGGGAGACTACACCCTGACCTTCAACGGCCCCGGCATCGGGGTCTACGACTCCTGGGCCGGCGAGCCCGAGCGGGAGGACCGCTTCATCGCCGTCGCCGACGGCAAGATCATCTTCGATTCCCTCAAGGACGGCCCGGCGCTCGCCCCTCCCGTGCCGGTGGGCATCGCCCGTCCGCGCCGCGCCATCGCCAAGGTGCACCTGACCGCCGGCAAGCACCGCATCGGCGGCGCCTATGTCGCCTCGACCTATCTGGCGCCCCTCGCCACGCTGGAGCCGATCCGGCCCAGCACCGGCATCTTCGGCCCGGTGATGACCAATCTGGAGGTCGCGGGGCCCGCCAACGCGGTCGCCCTCGGCAGCTCGCCCAGCCGCGACGCCATCTTCAGCTGCCGCCCGGCCAAGGCCGAGCCCACGGCGGAGAAGGCCTGCGCCGAGAAGATCGTCGCCCGCATCGCGCGGCGGGCCTATCGCCGGCCGGTGAGCGAGGCGGACCTCGCCGCGCCCATGCGCTTCTACGAGAGCGGCCACAAGGTCGGCGGCTTCGAGAAGGGCGTGCAGCAGGCCCTGATGGCTGTGCTGGCGAGCCCCAACTTCCTCTACCGCTCCACCGCGGTCCCCAGGGGGCTACAGGTCGGCGCCCAGTACGCGGTCAGCGACGTGGACCTGGCCTCGCGCCTGTCGTTCTTCCTGTGGAGCTCGATCCCCGACGACACGCTTCTGAATCTGGCCGAGCAGAACAGGCTGCACGAACCGAAGGTGCTCCAAGCCCAGGTGAAGCGGATGCTGGCCGATCCCAAGGCCGACAGCCTCGTCACCAACTTCGCCTACCAGTGGCTGCACCTGGCGGCGCTCGACACCATCGATCCCGACCCGGCCATTTTCCCCGAGTTCGACAGCGCGCTCCGGGCCGCCATGAAGGAAGAGGTGCACCAGTTCGTCGGCAGCGTCTTCCACGGCGACGACAATGTGCTGAAGCTGCTGACCGCGGACTACACCTTCGTCAACGAGCGGCTGGCGCGGCACTACGGGATGGACGGGATCATCGGCAACGAGTTCCGCCGGGTCCAGCTCAAGAGCGCCCAACGCTGGGGCATACTGGGCAAGGCTGGGGTGCTGGTGGTGACCGCCTATCCGGACCGCACCTCCCCGGTGCTGCGCGGCGCCTGGCTCTTGGAAAACATCATGGGCACGCCGCCCAGCCCGCCGCCGCCCAACGTCGGCGCCTTCCCCGAGAACGTGGTCGGGGAGAAGACCCTGACCATCCGCGCCCTCCTGGCGCAGCACCGCGAGAATCCGACCTGCAACGCCTGCCACGGCATGATGGACCCCTTAGGGCTAAGCCTCGAGAACTTCGACGCCATCGGCGAGTGGCGCCAGAAGGACCGCTTCGCCGGCGAGGCGATCGACGCCTCGGCGACCATGGTCAGCGGCGAGAAGATGAACGGCGTGGTCGACCTGCGCGCCCAGCTGATGAAGCGGCCCGAGCAGTTCGTTCAGACCCTGACCGAGAAGCTTATGGTGTTCGCCCTCGGCCGCAGCGTCGACCACCGCGACATGCCGTCCGTCCGCGCCATCGTGCGGAAGGCCGCCCCAGACAACTACCGCTTCTCGGCCCTGATCATGGGCATCGTCGAGAGCGATCAATTCCGGAAATCCAAGGTTCCGGGGGCCACGGGGCCGACCACCGTGGCGTCCGCAGAGCGTTGAGCCGCGAGACCAGGGAGAAGCGCACATGCACCTGATCACGAAGAAGCACCTGGACCGCCGGGCGCTCTTACGCTTCGGCGGCACCTCGATCGCCCTGCCGTTCCTGTCGGCCATGGTGCCGGCGGCGACCGCGCTGGCGGCCACGGCCGCGGTGGGCAAGCCGCGCCTCGGTTTCGTCTACTTCCCCCATGGGGCGGTCTGGGAGCACTGGGCGCCGACGGCCGCGGGCCGGGACTTCGAGCTGAAGTCGATCCTGGCGCCCTTGGCCAAGCACAAGCAGCGCATGGCGATCATCTCGAACCTCGGCAACAAGCCGTCCGAAAGCTCGGCGGTGCACGCCATCACTTCGGGCACCTGGCTGTCCTGCGTGCACCCGCGTGAAAGCCACAGCCCGCTGGGCGGCATCACCATCGACCAGCTGGCGGCCAAGACCCTCAGCGCCGACACCACCTTCGCCTCGATCGAGGCCTGCACCGAGCCCCCGTCGAGCGGCGGCACCAACTGCGACCGCAACTTCGGCTGCTCTTACGGCTCGACCATCTCCTTCAAGTCGCCGACCCAGCCGCTCCCGATGGAGAACGACCCGAAGAAGCTGTTCTACCGGCTGTTCGGGGCAGGGGACACGGCCGAGGAGCGGGTCGTCGCCGCCGACGAATACGCCAGCCTCCTCGACCTCGTGTCCGACCAGGCCAAGAGCCTGAAGGCGAGCCTCGGCGCCGAGGACCGCAGCATGGTCGACAACTACCTGGACTCGGTCCGCGAGATCGAAAAGCAGGTGAAGAAGAAGGAGAGCCAGGACCTCTCCAAGGTGAAGCTCCCCGAGGCGCCGGCCGGGGTGAACCCCGACTTCGACAAGCAGCTGAACACCCAGTTCGACTTGTTGGCCCTGGCCTTCCAGGCGGACCTGACGCGGGTCGTCAACATGATGATGGCCAACGAGGGCTCGGCCCAGAGCTACAACATGGTCGGGGTGTCGGACGCCTTCCACCCCCTGTCGCACCACCAGGAAAATGCGGCCAAGATGGAGAAGCTGGCCAAGATCCAGGCCTACCACTCCACCGTGTTCGCCAAGTTCCTCGACAAGCTGGCGGCCATGCAGGACGGCGAGAAGTCGGTGCTCGACAATTCGATCATCACCTACGGCTCGAACATGGGCAATTCGAACCAGCACAACCACTATCTGTTGCCCACGGCCCTGTTCGGCGGGCGGATCAAGGGCGGCCAGCACATCGTGCCCCCCGAGCACACGCCCCTCGCCAACGTGCACCTGACCATCCTCGACAGGGTCAACGTCCAGGCCGAGTCCTTCGGCGACTCCACCGGCCGCATTTCGGAGCTGTGAGGATGAAACTCGCGCTCGCCCTCTCCGCCCTGCTGCTGGCGAGCGCCGCGCCCGCCTTCGCCGCCACGCCCCTGATCGACGCTGTGCAGGCGGACAACCGCGCCGCCGCCCTGAAGCTGGTGAGCAAGGCCACCGCCAACCAGAAATCGGACGACGGGACCACCGCCCTGATGTGGGCGGCCCACAACGGGGACGCAGGCTTAACGGCGGCGCTGCTGAAGGCCGGGGCCGATCCGAAGGCCGTGAACGCCTTCGGCGCCACCCCCATGCGCGAGGCGGTGACCACCGGCTCGACCGAGGTGATGAAGGCCCTGCTGGACGCGGGCGCCGACGTCGACAGTCCCTCGCCCGAGGGTCAGACCAGCCTGATGATCGTGGCCCGCACGCCCAACGTCGAGGCGGCGCGGCTGCTGCTGGACCGGGGCGCCAAGGTCAACGCCATCGAGACCTACGAGGGCCAGGACGCCCTGATGTGGGCGGCCGACCAGCGCCAGGGGCCGATGGTGCGCCTGCTGATCTCCCGTGGCGCCGACGTGAACCGGCACACCCGCGTGCACGACAACGACGTCCGCATCTCCCCCGAACCCCGGGTGAAGTACGATCCCTCCGGCGGCCAGACCGCCTTGATCTACGCCGCGCGCCAGGACTGCCGGGACTGCGCCAAGGCCCTGATCGAGGCCGGCGCGAAAATCAACGACCACGATCCCGACGGGATCACCGCCCTGCTGACGGCGGTGATGAGCGCCCACTTCGACCTCGCAAACGACCTGGTGAAGGCGGGCGCCGACGTGAACCGGTTCGACTGGTGGGGCCGCGCGCCCCTGTGGGCCGCGGTGGACTACAACACCCTGCCGCGCGGCGGCCGGGCCGACCGGCCCTCGACCGACGACACCACCGCCCTTGATATGATCAAGGTCCTGCTGGCCGCGGGCGCCAATCCGAACATGCAGCTGAAGTTCCAGGCTCCGATGCGCGAGGTCGGTCCCGACCGCGGCGCGGACCTGGTGATGACCACCGGCATGACCCCCATCGCCCGCGCCGCCAAGGGCGGGGACTGGGAAGCCGCCGAGCTCTTGATCAAGGCCGGCGCCCGGGTGGACCTGCCGCTCGCCAAGGGTTGGCGCGACCAGGTGGGGGGCATCAATCCCCTTATGCTGGCCTCGGGCCTGGGCTTCCAGGTCAACGACACCCGGGGAAAGATCCGCACCCAGGACCAGGCGCTCAAGACCGTGAAGGTGCTGATCGACGCCAAGGCCGACGTCAACGCCAAGGACGAGCGCGGCAACACCGCCCTGATGGGCGCGGTGTTCCGGGGCTGGAACGACGTGACCAAGCTCCTGATCCAGAACGGCGCGGACCCCTACCAGCTCAACAACGAGGGCAAGTCCGCCTACGACGCGGCGAAGGGCGGCTCCGCCGGCTTCGGCCGCCAGGCCATGACGATCGACCCGGGCGCGGCCGCCCTGATCGCACAGCTCAAGCCCATCCCCCCGATCGACGCCTCGGTCCCGGCCGCCAAGCCCACGCCCGTGGCGGCGGCCCGCACGGCGGCGGGCGCGCCGGTGGCTCGCTAGCTAGTCCTCGCCCCCGTTCCGCCGGGCCAGCCCTGGTTGAAGTGGTAGGGCGCTGACGCGACCACCGCCTCTAGGCGCGAGGGATCGTGGGCCACGAGGGCGTCGAGGTAGCGGTCGACCAGCCCTTCGTAGCAGGCGCGGTTGCAAGCGACGGGCACGTCCGGCGCAGGCGCCGCTGCGCGGGCGGCCGGCGCCTGCATCGCCAGTCCGACGAGCGCTGACGCCGCCAGAAGACCGATCCTGTTCATCACGCTTTCCCCTTTTGTCCTTGTTGGATTATCCGCGTTCGGCTTTGTGTTCGGGGCCCGGAGCGGAGCCGTACCCCTTGAGCAGGAAGACCCCAGTCACGCCCCGAGTCGTTCCGACCGCGACCGAGCTCCAGGCGCCGATGGGCAACGCCCTCGACGCCCTGGTTCCCATCCGGCTGGTGCGGCTGGCCGAACTGATGAGCCGGCTGTCCACCCAGGTGTTCGAGACCCGCTACGGTGTCCGCAACATCGAGCTGCGCATCCTGGGGGTGATCGGCGGGCGTGGATCGCTGACCGTCAACGAGCTGGCGCGGCGCGCCCAGGTCGACAAGGGCTGGATCAGCCGCTCGCTCACGCCGATGGAAAAGCGGGGGCTGCTGCGCCGCGAGGACCACCCGACCAACCGCCGCCAGACCGTGGTCGCCCTGACCGCGGAAGGCGAGGCGGTGCTGGCCCAAATTTCCGCCCTCGCCATCGCGCGCAACGAGCAGCTGCTGGAAGGGCTCGACCCGGCGGTGGTGAACGGGGTGATCGACGAGCTGATGGCCCGCACGGTGGCCGAGCTGGATCCGCCCCGCGACTGAGCGCGGTCCGCTCCCGCCAAGCGTGGTCTGTCCCATGGCGGGGGAAGCTAGACCTCAATGTTGTTATGTCAACACTGAGGCCGCGCTACGGAGCGGCGACCTCCAGCGACACGGGCGCCTCGCCCGCGCACCAGCGCCGCCACATCAGCCGCATGGCCGCCTCGAACCGCCGGGCGAAGCCTTCCGCGTCCATGAGCGGCGAGGCCTGGAGGCGAAGGCGCAGGCCCTTGCGCAGGTCCGCCAGGCGCGCGGGGTCGGCCGCCAGGGCGGCGGCGATCTTCACATAGGTCTCGGCGTCGGCGGCGATCAGGTCGAAGAGGCCCGCGTGGGTCAGGAGGCTGGCGCCGACCCGCCCGGCATGGCGGTCGCCCTCCAGCGCCACCACGGGGACGCCCATCCACAGGGCTTCGCAGGTGGTTGTGGTGCCGTTGTAGGGGAAGGGATCGAGGGCGACGTCGATCTCGCCGTAGGCCTCCAGGTGCGAGCCGGTGGCCGCGACCCAGGGGCGCAGGTCCAGGCGGGCGGCCTCGATCCCCAGTTCGGCGAACCTGCCTTCCAGCAGGGCGCGGGCGGTTGCGTCGGCGAAGGCGCGGCCCTTCAGCAGCAGGCGCGAGCCGGGGACGGCGGCCAGCAGCTTGGCCCAGGTCAGAATCGTCTCGGCAGACAGCTTGGCCGGGTTGTTGAACGAGCCGAAGGTGACGGCCTTACCGGCGACGCTTGGCGGCGCGGCGACGTCCGGGGCGAGCTCGGGCGGGCGATAGCAGAGGAAGCCGCCGTCCAGCCGCACCAGGGCCTCGCTGGCCCAGCCTTCCGCGACTCCGACCGGATCACTGATCGGGTCCACCAGCCGGTAGTCCATGGCTCCCAGGCCGGTGGTGTTGGGATAGCCCAGCCAGGTCGCCTGCACCGGGGCGGGCTTGCGGCCGAACACCGACAGGCGGCTGCGGTCGGTATGGCCGGAGAGGTCGATGAGGATGTCGATGCGGTCGGTCCGCACCAGTTCGGCCAGGGCCTCGTCCGAGAGCCCCAGGCTGGAACGCCAGCCGTCCGACAGGCCCTGCAGCCGCAGGGTCGTGGTGTCCGGATTGACCACGCCGGAATAGCAGACCGTCTCCATGACCGCCGGGTCGTGAGCCCGGAGCAGGGGCTCGAGGAAATAGGCCACCGAGTGGGTCCGCAAATCGCCGGAGACGAAGCCGACGCGCAAGGGCCGCTCCGGGTCTCTGGTGTTGGGATGGGTCGTTCCCGCGGGGACGGTCGCCGCCCCGTGGACGCCGGCCCAGCGCATGTGCTCGGCGCGGAGGTCGGCGGGGGAGAACTCGGAGCCGTAGTGCAGGGCCATCAGCCGGGCGCTGCCACCGCCAATGAAATCGGGCTGGGCGGCAAGGGCGCGGTCGAAGCTCGCCAGGGCCTCGGCCCGCTTGCCCTGTTCCTGCAGCGTCGACCCTAGATTGGAGTGGGCCGAGGCGTGGTCCGGTTTCAGGGCGATGGCCCGGCCGTAACTCTGGACGGCCTCTTCCAGGCGGGACTCGTCCTGCAGCAGGGAGCCGAGGTTATTGTGGGCCTCCACATAGTCCGGCTTGAGGGCCAGGGCCCTGGCGAAGCCGGCTTCGGCCTCGGCGATCCGGCCCCGGGCCTGGCGGGCCATGGCGAGGTTGTAGTGGCCCGCGGCGAAGGCCGGGGCGAGGGCCACGGACTGTTCGAAGGCGGCCATGGCCTCGTCGATGCGGCCGAGGGAGATCAGGGCGCTGCCGACGTTGGCGTGCGCCTCGGGATTGCGCGGCTCGAGGCCCCGCGCGGCTTCGTAGGCGACCAGGGCCTCGGTGGGGCGGCCCCGCAGCATGTGCAGGTAGCCGAGGTTCTTTTGCCCGTCGGCGTATGCGGGCGCGAGGGCGACCATGCGCTTGTAGGCCTCGGCGGCCTGGTCGAGCTCTCCGAGATTGTGCAGGGCGATGCCGAGGTTGAACCAGGCTTCGGCGTAGTCGGGCTTGAGCTGCGCCGCGCGCCGGTAGGCGGCGGCGGCATCCTGCAGACGGCCGAGCTGATGCAGGACCAGGCCGTAGTGGAACTGGGTCAGCGGCTCCCTCGGGGCGATATTGCCCGCCCGACGGAAGGCGCTCTCGGCCCCCGCGAAGTCGCCCTTCAGCATCAGGGCTTCGCCGAGGTTGTGGTGGGCCTGGGAGAAGTCCGGCTTGGCCGCGGCGGCCAGTCCATAGGCGGCGACCGCGCCCTCGAGGTCGCCCTTGCCCTGCAGCACGCTGCCGAGGTTGTTGTGGGCCTGGAAATAGTCCGGCTTCAGGGCGACGGCCCCGCGGTAGGCGGCGACGGACGCGTCGGCCTTGCCCTGATTCTGGAGCACGAGGCCGAGGTGGTAATGGTAGGCCGGGAGGCCCTCGTCGGCGGCGATGGCCCGGCCGATGTACTTCTCGGCGGCGTCGAGGCGTCCCACCTGGAAAGCCATGATCCCCATCTGGTGCAGGGACTCGGCATGGCTTGGGTCGATAGCCAGGATCTGGCGCAGCACCTTCTCCGCCTCTGCCGGCTTGCCCTGCTGCTGGTGCACCAGGGCGACCTGAAGCGCCTCTTCGATGCGCGCGCGCGCCGACTCGTCGAGTTCGACCGCCATGGGACTAGCCGACCACCCGGCCGCGGCACTCGCCGAAGCCGATGGAGACAAAGCCGTCACGCGCCGCATGGGCGTGGAAGACGATCTCGTCGCCGTCCTCCAGGAAGGTGCGGCTCTCGCCGGTGGGCAGGGTGAAGGGCTGTTTCCCGCCGAGGCTCATCTCGAGCAGGCTGCCGTAGGAGCCGACATCGGTCCCCGAGATGGTGCCGGTGCCGAAGAGGTCCCCGGGCTGGAGGTTGCAGCCGGTGCTGGTGTGGTGGGCAAGCATCTGGGCGGGGGTCCAATACAGGTAAGCGGCGTTGGTCAGGGACAGGCGCACGGGCGCGAGGCCCTTGTCGCGCATCTGGCGGCTGGAAAGGAAGACCTCAAGCTGAAGATCGAGCGCGCCGCCCGCCTGATCGCGGTCGTCCCACAGGTGGGGCAGGGGGCGCGGGTCGCCCTCGGGCCGGATCGCCTGGGCGATGCGGAAGGGGGCCAGGGCCTCGGGCGTCACCACCCAGGGCGAGATGGTCGAGAGGAAGTTCTTGGCCAGGAACGGTCCCAGCGGCTGGTACTCCCAGGCCTGGATGTCCCGCGCCGACCAGTCGTTCAGGAGGCAGTAGCCGGCGATGTGGTCCGCCGCCTCGCCTATGGGGACGGGCTCGCCGAGGTCGTTGCCGGGTCCTGCGAACACCCCGACCTCCAGCTCGATGTCGAGACGCCGGCTGGGGCCGAACCCGGGGGCGTCGGCGTCGGGGGCCTTGAGCTGGCCCGAGGGCCGCTTCACCGGCTGGCCGGAGGGGCGGATCGACGAGGCGCGGGAGTGATAGGCCACAGGCAGGTGCTTGTAGTTGGGCAAGAGCGGCGTATCGGGCCGGAACAGCCGCCCCGCGTTGGTGGCGTGGTTTATCCCGGCGTAAAAGTCGGTGTAGTCGCCGATCGCGGCCGGGAGGGCCATGACGCAGGCGGAGGCGTCGTGCAGCAGGCGGGCGGCCAGACCTTCGGCCTTGCTCCCCTCGTGCAGGAGTTCGGAAAGCTGCCGCCGCAGCGCCTGCCGGGGTCCGGCGCCCAGGGCCATCAGTGGGTTCAGGGTCGGTCCCGATGCGGCTTCGGCGGCGACGAGCCCGTTGCCCGAGAACTGGCCTTCGTCGATGGCCGCCCTGAGGTCGAGGATGCTGTCGCCGATGGCCACGCCCCCGCGGGGCGCTCCGCCCTCCGGCGGGGTGAAGACGCCCAGCGGCAGGTTCTGGATCGGGAAGTCGGCATGGCCGTTGGCGGACGCGACCCAGCTCTTCAGGGCCGCGTCGTGGGTATCGTCGATCATCACGGCGCCTCGAAACGTTTCGGCAGGCCGGCCCAGCAGGCGTCGTAATCCTGCTGCCGCTGGGGCGAGCCCATCATATGGGCCGACGGCCGGATCACCTGACGGGTCTCGAACATGAAGGCGAGGCCGTTCTGGATCTTCTGGGGGACAAGCTCGGCCGCCATGGCCCGCTCGGTGGTCTCGGCGTCGGGGCCGTGGGCGCTCATGCAGCTGTGCAGCGAGCCGCCGCCAGGCACGAATCCCTCGGCCTTGGCGTCGTAGCTGCCATGGATCAGGCCCATGTACTCGTTCATGACGTTGCGGTGGAACCACGGCGGCCGGAAGGTGTCCTCGGCCACCAGCCAGCGAGGCGGGAAGATCACGAAGTCGGCGTTGGCCAGGCCCGGCGTGGTCGTGGGCGAGGTCAGGACCGTATAGATCGACGGGTCCGGGTGGTCGAAGCTGACCGTCGAGATCGCGTTGAAGCGGGCGAGGTCATATTTGTAGGGGGCGCTGTTGCCGTGCCAGGCGACCACGTCCAGGGGCGAGTGGGACAGGGTCGTGGCCCAGAGCTGTCCTTGAAACTTCTGCACCAGCTCGGTCGGTGCATCCGCGTCCTCGAACCAGGCGGCGGGGGTGAGGAAATCGCGAGGGTTGGCCAGGCCGTTGGAGCCGATGGGCCCAAGCTCGGGCAGGCGCAGCAGGGCCTCGTGGTTCTCCATCACATAGCCGCGGGCCGTGGCGCCGAGTAGCTCGACCCGGAACTTCAGCCCCTGGGGGATCACCGCGATCTCGCCGGGGGCGAGGTCGATCAGCCCGCATTCGGTGGCGATATGCAGCGCGCCCTCTTGGGGCACGATCAGCAGCTCGCCGTCCGCGTCGAAGAACACGCGGCTCATCGAACGGTTGGCCCGGTAGATGTGGATCGAGACGCCAGTCGGCGCGTCGGGCTGACCGTTCATGCCGATGGTGACGAGTCCGCCCACGAAGTCGGTCGGGACTTCTGGAACGGGCAGGGGGCTCCAGCGCAGGCGGTTGGGATCGGCCGGCGCCAGGGGGCCGCTCAGCAGGCCGTTGTCGATGCGCTCGAACCGGTCGTGCAGGGCGGAGGGCCGGATGCGGTAGAACCAGGACCGCCGCGCCTCCTTGCGGGGAAGGGTGAAGGCGGTGGTCGAGAACTGCTCGGCGTAGAGCCCGAGCGGCGGCCGCTGGGGCGAGTTGCGCCCCTCGGGAAGGGCGCCCGCCAGGGCCTCGGTGGCGAACTCGTTGCCGAAGCCGGTGAGGTAGGACGGCGCCACGGTCCGACGGCTAGAGCGCCGCGGGGGGCGGAGGCGGCGGGATCTGCAGGAACTCGCCGTCGAGCATCACGGTCACGTCCTCGCCGATGTCGCCCATCTGGGCGTTGAACCCGTAGTCCGTGCGCTTGAATTTCAGGGTTCCGCTGAAGCCGATCGACATCCGCCCCACGGGCGCGCGGCCGATGCCGACGAGGTCCACGTCGATGGTGACGGGCTTGGTCTGGCCCATGAAGGTGAAATCGCCGTCCACCTGGGCGTGGGTGGGGCCCACCGGCCGGAAGGCGGTGGAGACGAACTTGATCTCCGGGAACTTGGCCGCATTCAGCAGGCCTTCGCCGGCGATCTGGGCGGCGAAGTTCTTGACGTTGGTGTTGACCGAGGCCGGGTCCACCGTGACCTCGATCTTGATGGCGGAGGGATTGGCCGGGTCCCAGGCCAGGGTTCCCCTGGCGGTGTCGAAGCGGAAGACGCTGACCGAGATGCCGTTGGCGTGGCCGAGGCGGGCGACGATGGCGATGTGGTTCGGGTCCAGGCGATAGGCGCCCGCCAGGGCGGCCTTCGGGTCCTTGACCGCGGGAACGGAGGGGGGGCGGGGGCCGCCCCGGCCGGCGCCCGGGCCCGGTTGTCCGGCGAAGACGGGCGGCGCGGCGGCGAGCGACAGGGCGAGCCCAAGGCCCAGGATGCTGGCGAAGGCGGTGCGGTTCATCAGGACGGTCCCCCCAGACGTCTGGCGATGCGGGAGCCGCAGTCTTAGGGCTTTCGAACCATACGGCCAAGCGGTGCGCGAACTCGCCGCTTGTCGAGCGCCTCCGCATCGGTCCGAATGGCGGGAGGACTGGAAGGGGCCTCATGGACAGACCGGCGTTCGACTGGCGCGACCCGCTGCGGCTGGAGGACCAGCTGACGGCCGAGGAGAGGATGGCGCGGGACAGCGCCGAATCCTTCGCACGCCAGGAGCTGGCGCCGGGGGTGACGGCGGCGGCCCGCACCGAAACCTTCGACCGTGAGATCATCCGGCGGATGGGCGCTCTGGGGTTCCTGGGCGCGACCCTGCCGGCCGAGTACGGCGGGGCGGAGATGACCGCGGTGGCCTACGGCCTGATCGCCCGCGAGCTGGAGCGGGTGGACAGCGCCTACCGCTCGGCCATGAGCGTGCAGTCATCCCTGGTGATGCACCCGATCCACGCCTTCGGGACCGAGGACCAGCGGCGGAAGTACCTGCCGGGACTGGCCGCCGGCGACCTTGTGGGCTGTTTCGGCCTGACCGAGCCCGGCCACGGCTCCGATCCGGGGGGCATGCAGACCCGCGCCGTCGCGGCGGACGGCGGCTATCGCCTGACCGGCGCCAAGAGCTGGATCACCAACAGCCCGATCGCTGACCTCGCCGTGGTCTGGGCCAAGCTCGACGGCAAGATCCGCGGCTTCCTGGTCGAGGCCGGATCGCCCGGCTACGCGGCCCCGAAGATCGAGGGCAAGCTGGCCCTGCGCGCCTCGGTGACCGGGGAGATCGTGCTGGACGAGGTGTTCGTGCCCGAGGGGGGCCTGCTGCCCGGCGCCTCGGGCCTCGGCGGGCCGTTCGGTTGCCTGAACAAGGCGCGTTACGGCATAGCCTGGGGCGCCCTGGGGGCGGCGGAGGCCTGCTGGCAGGCGGCTCGCGATTACGGCATGGCGCGCGAGCAGTTCGGCCGCCCGCTCGCCGCCAACCAGCTCTTCCAGAAGAAGCTCGCCGACATGATGAGCGAGATCGCCATCGGCCTGCAGGCCTGTATCCGCGCGGGGCGGCTGATGGACGAGGGCGCGCTGGCCCCCGAAGCGATCAGCCTCATCAAGCGTAACAGCTGCGGCAAGGCGCTGGAGATCGCCCGCATGTCCCGCGACATGCACGGCGCCAACGGGGTGTCGGAGGCCTACCCCGTCATGCGCCACATGATGAACCTGGAGGTGGTCAACACCTACGAGGGGACCCATGACATCCACGCCCTGATCCTGGGGCGCGCCCAGACGGGGATCGCGGCGTTCTAGCTTGCGAGCCCGCCGATCAGGCAGTCGACGTAGAAGCTTCGCGCCTGTTCCTCCAGATCCGGCCGGTAGTGGGTTCGCGGGTCGCTGGCGTTCTCGTCGTCGAAGCAGTGGGTCGCCTCGAGCAGGGTCATGGTCCGGACGTCCAGGCCGTCAGCCGTGAGCCGGTCCAGCGCGCGTTGCGGCGCCCGCCACCCCACCACCGCATCCCGTCCGCCGAGCAGGGCTGAGACCCGGGGGCGATACCCGTCCCACCCACGTCTTCGCGTTCGCGAGAGGGCGCCGGCGTAGGGATAGACCAGCACCACGGCCTTGACCGCATCGAGCAGGTCCAGCGGCGCGAACTCGCGGCTCGCGCCCGCCAGCGCATCCATGACCGTCCAGCCGCCGTGGCTCCAGCCCGCCGCCGCCACGTTGTCGGCGGTCGCCCAGGGCTGGGCCTTCACCCAGGAGAGCATGGCCAGGAGGTCCACGGCCCGCTCGGCGCCCCGCAGGCGCGCACCGGTGCAGACGGTGAGCTGGGCCTCACGACGGCCGATCCCGCGTGGACCAAGGGAATCGACCACCACCGCCGCGAAGCCGGCGCCGCGCGCGGCCTCGGCGTAGCGAAGCTGCATCGGCTGAATGCCGCCGCAGCCGTGCATCTGCAGGACCACGGGGAAGGGGCCCGGTCCGTCCGGCTTCACCAGCGTCAGGTGCTCGGCCAGCAGGGCGGCGTGGGCGTCGAGATCGAAGGGCAAGGTTGCTCCCGCCTGGGCCGCCATGAAGGGGCGGCGCCTATCCTCTGGCGCCGACGCATCCGCAAGACAAGGTTCGCGATTTTTCGCCGGCGCGACGACCATAGGTTGCGAACCACCTTGCCGCATTGGGTGCTCTTCTCGTGACGACGGCGTGATTTCTTGCGAATGCTTGCCGATCAGGTCCGAAAATGCCTGGATATGGCGTGAGCGCCGGGCTCGTCGGGGGACGGGAATGGAGCTGAGGTCCAAAGAGGCCGTGCTGGCTGACATCAACCGCGACCTGCCGCCCCTGGACTGGCGCGGCGGCGCCCAGCGCTACCTGGCCGACTACTTCGACCGGTACAGCCGGGACCAGATCGAGGACTTCGTCTTCAATAAGCCCCTCGGAGCCCTGACCCCCGAGGACCCCGTCGGCTCCCTGAGGGAGACGGTCTTCTACCTGTTCAACTTCGCCAATGCGGTGCAGCTCCTACAGCTCGAGCGGGGAGCGCGGGTGCTCGACGTCGCGTGCGGCGGCGGATGGTTCGCCCACTGGCTGCGCAAGATCGGCTGCGAGGCCCATGGCCTGGACCTGTCGGCGGACTTCGTGGATCTGGCGCGGCGGCGGCTGGTCGATGATCCCTACCTGGCCTGCGGGCCGGACGAGGCGGCGGCCCTGTTCCGGGTCCACGACATCGAGCGCGATCCCCTGCCGGCGAACCTGCATGGCGCGTTCGACGTCATCGTGCTGGAAAGCTGCCTGCACCACTTCTTCGACCCGATCGCCGCCATGACCCACCTGGCCGAGGGCCTGGCGGAGGGCGGAGTCGTTCTGGTGATCGAGGGCGAGAACCGCCGCGGCGCGATCCGCGACGAGTACATGCAGGTGATGCTGGAGACCTCGACCCTGGAGCGTCCCTATCCCCGGGAACTGCTGCTGGAGGTGCTGCAGCATGCGGGGCTGGAGCATGTCGAGTTCCTCGGCCTCACCCCCGGCTTTGTCCCGCAAAGCGCGCCCGTCGCCCGCCAAATGAGCCTGGCGCTTGAAGAGAGCACGGCCGGATCGAACATCTGCCTGTGCGCCCGTGACGAGACCGCGATTCGCCGCCTGGCCCCGAGCTACGGGATTGCGCCTGAACCCGAGCCTCAGCCCGAGCCCCAACACGTCCCGAAGCGTGCGCCGATCCTGACCCGGCTGGTGCTGTCGGCGGCCGGGCTGGTCCGCGACGCCGCCCCCGGATGGATGCGGCCGGCTCTGCGCGCGGTCTGGAGACGCTCGCTCCTGCCGCGGACCCCGGCTTAGCCGGCGGCCGCCGCGCGGGTCGGGTCGCCGAGGACCTGGCCGCTCGGCAGTTTGACGGCGACGAACAGCCCTCCCGACTCGCCGCTGCGCAGCGGGTTGATGGTCACCGCCACCTTGTCGCCGGCCTTCAGGCTGCTGCTCTTCCAGCCCTGGCGGACCAGGTTGTTCGGGCTGTTCATCTCGATGCTCCACTTGTCGGAGCCGCCCTTGGCGTTGGGGGCGTCGAGCTCGATCCAGGCGTGGGGATTCGACCACTGGAACTGGCGCACCTGGCCGACGATGGTCACTTCGCGCTCGCGGTCGAACATGGCGAAGGAGTGGTGGGCGAGGGCCGCCACGGGCGCTCCCAGGCTGAACAGGACGGCGGCGGCGGCGACGGAGCGCAGCAGGGGGAGGGACATGGGACGCCTCTGGGTTGGGTTCACTTTCCTCCAGCATGACGTCCCGCGCGTCGCGGGCGCTGATCCAGGTCAATCGGCGGCGGATCGGCCCGGCGCGGCTTGATCCACGTCAAGGCCGTCGGGGCCGGGGCGGGGAATAAGGCCTGTGCGCTGCCTTGGAGGACGCGCTCGTTCTACGGAATTTCGCCGCGGCGCCGGTAGTATCCAGCCGCACCCCATCCGCGGCGAGACTCAATTCCGTTCCCCGCCCCCGAGGGAGCGCGGACCCCCCTCCGAGGCGGCGCAGTTTCCCCTTTCCCGAAAGCAAAACCGCCCGGGCGCATGAGCGACCGGGCGGCAAGGTGGCCGAGCTTGTCGGCGGGGGGGGATCAGGCGTCCAGATTGGCCAGGCCGCGTCGGTCGCACAGCAGGATGTGACGGGCCGTCGGCAGCGCGATCATGTGGTCCCGCTCCATCTGGGAGAGGGTGCGCGAAACGGTCTCGATGGTCAGGCCAAGGTAGTCGGCGATGTCGGTGCGTGACATGGGCAGATCGACGGCCTGGCCGCAGGGCGCGCGGCGGGACATGTCCAGCAGGAAGCTGGCCACGCGCTCCAGGGCGCTCTTGCGGCCCAGCAGCACCATGTGGTCCTGCAACCGCTCGAGGTCGCGGGAGGTGAGGTTCCAGAGCTCGCGGGCGGCGGCGCTGTCGCGCTCGCACGCTCGATCGATGGCCGACCGGCGGACCAGGGCGATCTCGGCATCGACCACGGCCTCGGCGGAGAAGCGGTGCGCTCCGTTCAGCTCCAGCCCGAACACGTCGCCGGCCAGATGGAAGCCGCCGATCTGGCGGCGCCCGTCGCTCAGGATGCGGGTGGTGCGGACGGCGCCGGAGAGGACCTTGTAGACGAAGTCGGCGGGCTCTTCCTCGCCGAAGACTTCCTCGCCCCGGGCGAAGGTCATGTTGAAGCCGGGCAGGTCGAGCGTGGAGGTGAGCTGCACCCGGCCCCCAATGTGGCCGGCGACGGGAGCGATGTGGGTGTCCGCACGAAGGGCAGTCGCTTGCATGTCCGTGTCTCCAGATGTTGAAACCAAGCTAGAGGCGATCAAGCGACTGGAAAATTTGGGTCTTTTCCCTACGTGAAACTACGTAGCCAAGGGCTTCGCGGGCGGTGCGAGGGCCGCCCCTGCCTTGATCGGCTACGCTTCAGGGCCTACCCAGGCCGGGTGAAGCGCTTCTTCGATCAGCTGAACTCCGACGTGTTCCTCGGCGAAGGGCGCGGAGCGAAGCTTGCGCCCTACGTCTTCGCGGTCCTGTGCGCCGGGGGCGCGGTATCGATCCGCCTCGCCCTCGACCCGATCCTGGGCGACCGCGCCGTGTTCCTGTTCTTCGTGCCGGCGGTGCTGGCCGCCGCGGCGTTCGGCGGCCTTGTCCCCGGGCTGGTCGCCACGGGGGGCAGCCTGGTGCTGGGACTTGGCATCCAGTTCCGCCATCCCTTCGTCGCGGGCTTCGCCGTGGACGCGGCCCTGTTCGGACTTCTGGGCGTCGCCATAGCGGTCGGCGGCGAATGGCTCGTGCAGTCGCGCCGCCGGACCAACGAGGCGGCGCAGCGGCTGACCGAGCGTGAGGCCCACCTCCAGTCGATCCTCGACACCGTGCCCGAGGCGATGATCGTCATCGACGAACGGGGGATGGTGCAGTCGTTCAGCACGGCCGCCGAGCGCCTGTTCGGCTGGACCGCCGACGAGGCGATCGGCCAGAACGTCAAGATCCTGATGCCCTCGCCCTACCAGGACGCCCACGACGGCTACCTGCATCGCTACCTGACGACCGGGAAGCGGCGGATCATCGGCATCGGCCGGGTGGTGGTCGGCGAACGCAAGGACGGCTCCACCTTCCCCATGGAGCTGGCGGTCGGGGAGATGCGGTCCGCCAACCGGCGCTATTTCACCGGCTTCGTCCGCGACCTGTCCGAGCGACAGGAAACCGAGGCCCGCCTGCAGGAGCTGCAGTCTGAACTCGTTCATATGTCCCGCCTGACGGCCATGGGCGAGATGGCCCAGGCCCTGGCGCACGAACTCAACCAGCCCCTGTCGGCCATCGCCAACTACCTGAAGGGCTCGCGCCGGCTGCTGGACGCCGAAACCGTGGACAGGGACAAGCTGGGCGACGCCCTGGGCAAGGCCGGCGACCAGGCGCTGCGGGCGGGCGAGATCATCCGGCGCCTGCGCGACTTCGTGGCCCGGGGCGAGACCGAGCGCCGGGCCGAGAGCCTGGCCAAGCTGATCGAGGAGGCCAGCGCCCTGGCCCTCGTGGGGGCCAAGGAGCATGGGGTCCGGGTGCGCTTCCAGCTCGACCCCGCCGTGGATCTGGTCCTGGCCGACAAGGTGCAGGTCCAGCAGGTCCTGCTGAACCTGATCCGCAACGCCATCGATGCGATGGAGGAGTCGTCGAAGCGCGAACTGAAGATCGCCACCGCTCCGGTCGAGGACGACATGGCCCAGGTCAGCATCACCGACACCGGCAGCGGCGTGCCGGACGATGTGGCGGCCCAGCTGTTCCAGCCCTTTTTCACCACCAAGCGGCACGGCATGGGGGTCGGCCTGCCGATCTGCCGCACCATCATCGAGGCGCACGGCGGGCGGATTTGGGTGGAACCGAATCCGAACGGCGGCGCAGTGTTCAAGTTCACCCTCAGGAGCCTCGACCGGGAGGAGCTGTCGCATGGCGAATGAGCCGATGGTCCATGTCATCGACGACGACGACGCGGTGCGCGATTCGCTCGCCTTTCTGCTGGAGACCGCGGACATTCCGGTCCGCACCTATGACTCGGCGGCGAGCTTCCTGGACGCCGTTCCCACCGTCGGCGCCGGCTGCGTGGTGACCGACATCCGCATGCCCGGGATGAGCGGCATGGAACTGGTGGACCGGCTGAAGGAGATGGGCTTCGCCCTGCCGGTGATCGTCATGACCGGTCACGGGGACATCCCCCTGGCCGTCGAGGCCATGAAGGCCGGCGTCGCGGACTTCATCGAGAAACCCTT
>CANJID010000051.1 GCA_947474395.1 Caulobacterales bacterium | reverse complement strand
GTGCGCCCACACAGCTCCCTCAATTACCGGCCGCCGGCTCCTGAAGCCTTCGTCCCGCGCAGCGGCGGCATCGTGCCATGGGCGAGCGCGCCAGCCGTTGAGGGCGCGCGCTCGCCCAACCCAAACATGGCGTTAAAGACCGCCGTGCAGCCAGACCATGACCGGCCGCTTGCCCCCATCGCCAAGGCCCGGCGTCCAGACGTTGAGCGCCAGGCAGTCCTCGCTCTGCACCCTGGGAGGGGCGTTGTTGACGAACGACAGGGACGCGCCATCGCCCTGGGGCTCCGGGTCGTATTGCGGACATTCGGCGGGCCAGGCGCGGGCGGGGCGGACCCCGGCCCAGGGCTTCGCCGGGCCTGGCGGCATGAAGCGGTGCGGACCCGTGGGCGCGCCATAGGGCACGCCCTTGAACACATGAACACCAGCGGCGAAATAGCCGGCGACCCGCCCTGCGGTGGTGGCGACCTCGCTCGGGACCCAGGCCCTGGCGCGCGAGACGCCGAGGGCAATGGCGGCTCCACCCGCTCCCGCGGCGAGCAAGCGGCGGCGGTTCATCGCCGCGCGGCTGTCCCTAGAATCGATCAAGGCCTCGTCCTTCTCTTCGCTCGGGCCGCCTTCTTTCGCCGCGGGCTCAGGCGCCTTGGGCGACCAGGAGTTTATCGAGCATGTTGACCAGCCGTTCGCGTTCGACGGCCGAGAGGGGCCCGAACATGAGCCGGTCAGCCTCGATCGCCATATCGCGCACCTTGTAGAACAGCGCTTCGCCCTGAGCGCTGAGATGAAGAGGGGCCCGAGAGTCGTCGTCCACCCGCTCGACATAGCCACGGGCCTTCAGGCGTTGCAGGAGGCGGTCTATGGTCGAGCGCTCCACCGCAAGCAGTCTCGCCGCGGTCGCCTCGTCAGTCGGAAGCACCTTCAGGAGGAACATGACTCCGTACTGGATCGGTGTGAGGTCGAGGCCCTGGGTCGCCTCGCCGAAGAAAGCGAAACCGATCTGAGCGCATCGGCGAAGGAGGAAGGCCGGCCGACCCATCAGCCCCGCGAACTCTGCGGACTGGGCGGCAGGGATGCCGGTTGGAAGTTCCAGGGGAGGCGCTGAGGAGCGGGCTCCCAGAACAACCCTGGACATCGCATCGACGAACTCGACCCGTTCGCCCTTGGAAAACGGCGACATGAGCCGGTCCTGGGCGAGGCGGGCTCGAAGGCGTGCGGCCTCGAGGGCTCGGAGTCCCAGGGCGGTTAGGTCCAGCACACGCCGCCGTCGGTCCTGCGGGTGCACCGTCCGGTGGAGCAGAGTTCGGTCCATCAGTCCGTCCAGCACCAGAGTCATGGTGGAACGGTCGATCCCTAGGGCGCGCGCAAGGGTGATCTGGTCAAGCCCGGGAAAATGGGAGATGGCGATCATGGCCTCGAATTGCGGCCGGGTCAGGTCGAGGTCCGAAGCCTCCTGATTGAACAGGGTCACGGCCAGCCTTTGGCCGCGCCGGACCAAGTTTGCCGGTCTCATCCGATATTGTTGGAGCGTCAGCTCGGGCTCTTTGGGCATTTAATGGCCGACGCCGTCCTCTGGTCTAACCGGGGAGCCGGCGCAGGAAACGCGTCGTCGCCTCCCGCCTGGGCGCCGGGGCCGACGGCTTCACCATCAACAATTATGGGCAGAATCGTCTTCCCGCTCAAGTCGGCTGCGCCTGCCGCAAAAAGGCTGGCTCGGACCCGGGATGTCGCAGCCTCACCGCGTGCACATCTGACGATCAGACTAGAAACGGATCGGAGCTTGTGTCTAAGCTCGGCCCGGGCGCGCTCAGGTCTGCCGGCGTTCGGGATTGTAAATGTCCTTCGTAATGCCAAGCCGGGATGCCTTTCGCCCAGACGGAATTCCGATGTCTACGGGCCTTTTCCCGACGGTGGAGGCCCAGAAGCGTCTCGCTCGCAACGGGGTGATTCAGGTGCGTAGCGTCGATCCGATGCGTGCCGGTCTCGGTCAGGTTCAGCCCGGCCGCTGAACGTGTCGTGAAAGCAGGGGACCCGAAGCGCTTCGAGCGCGTGTGTTCGAGATCAATAAGCCAGATCAATGGGAGGGAGTTAAGGATGACGAAGAAGATGATCCTGGGACTGCTGGCCAGCGTCGCCATCGCTGGCCCGAGCGCCGCGCAAATCGGCGCGCCGGGGGCGACCGATTGGGTGAAGACGCCCCAGCCTGCTGCGCCGAGCCCTTTTTCTCCGGCGGTGCCAGCCGGCCGTGCGGACGACTATGTCGCGATCGTCAACCTGCTGAACACCTATTGGATCGCCCTCGACGCCGGCGACATCGAGACCTACGCCAACCTGTTCACTCCCGACGCGACGCTCTATTGGATCGGCGGGGTGGAGAAGGGCCGGGAGGCGATCCACAAGAACCTCGCCAGCTTCGGCACCGGCAGTCGCAAGGTGCCCAAGGATGCCACCGAGCGTCAGCGGGGCATTCACACCATGGGCAGCCAGAGGATTGATTTCACGGGGCCCAACACGGCGCACGACGTCGGCATGTGGCTCGGATTCAGCAACAACTCGCCCGACAAGAGTTTCCGCGCCAACGAATTCGGCCACTACGAGGACAAATACATCAAGGTCCAGGGGCGCTGGTACTTCCAGGAACGCCGTATCATCAACGAGCGGCTGTCCAACAAGGCCTTGTTCTATCCCGAGTTGGGCGAGCCCGATCCGCGCCAGAAGTAGGCGCGCGGGGGCGGGCAGGGCGGCAGGGCGGCAAGAGTAGCGGGAGTGGCGTCTCGATGACGTGCGCCGTCGGCGATGGCCCGCACGCTCAGGCCTGCCCGGGCCGACTAGAAGCTGCGTCTGCCGAGGACGAGGGGGCCCTTTCGGCCTCGATCCGAGGCGGCGATCTGGTCCACGCGCATTTTGGACTCGCTCACCAGGATGCACGCAAAATTTGGGGTTGCAGCACTGATCATCAGCGTACCATATTCCGATCTGGTTGCCGAATTCTGTTGGCGGGCTCCGTGGACAATCGGTGTGGGCCCCGCACGTGGCTCTAGTAATCGGAGCTTGCGGAAAGGGAGCGCTCGGCCGACCGGCGCTCGTGTTCCGAGTACAGGCCGTCGCCGATGGGTTGGGAGGGGCGAGGCCCAACCTGATCAAGGCCAAGGAAAAATTGGTCGGGTTTTGACAGTCGACGGGAATGGGGAGTTGCCGGCATGAGAACAAGGATTCGAATCCGCGACGGGATTTTGGCGGGAGCTGCCGCCACGGCGCTGACTTGCTGGGTCGCCCCTGCCTTCGCGGCGCCGGCGTCTTGCGATCACGCCTGCCTCGAGAAGATCGGCCGCGAATATTTCAGCGCCTACCTCAAGCACGACCCCGCCGCCGCCCCCTTCGCACCAAATGTGCGCTACAGCGAAAACAACGTCAGGCTGAAGTTTCCCGATGGCACCTGGGACACGGTGACCAAGGATCTTGGTGGAACGCTGATCTTTTCCGATCCCAAAACGGGCGGCGTCGCCATCTTCGCGACCATCATGCAGTCCACCACGCCCACTTATCTGGGCGTGCGCCTCAAGATCGTCGCCGGAAAAATCACCGAGATCGAGCACGTTGCCCCCACCCAACGATATACCGGCGTGTTCGTCGATCCGACCAAGCTTCCGGCCCCGGTCAGCTATCCTGACACCGAGCGGGTGCTCTCCGCCTCCGAACGTATTTCGCGCGCCAAGATGATCGAGGTCGCGAACGGTTATTTCAACACGCTCGAGCACAACGACGGCACGTTGAAGACTAAGTTCGGCCCGAACTGCCAGCGCAGCGAGAATGGCGGAGACACGAGCCGCCCGTCCGCGCGCGCCGGCGCCGCTGCGCCGGCAGGCGCTGCAGCACCTCCCGCGCCGTCCCAGGCCGACGTCGAAAAAACCAGGAACTGCTGGTTCGGCTTCACGCAGGGTAGCTACGCTTTCAATAATCGCGTCCGAGACCGCGACTTCATGCTGGTCGATGAGGACAAGGGCTTGGTCCTCGTACGCGCATATATTGATCACAAGGGCGTTTTGCAGAACATTCCGGCAGTGAATGGCGGAAAGGAGCGGCCGTCAGGCTTTCGAGAGCCCCAGACGTGGAGCATGTTCGAAATGTTCAAGGTGGAAAACGGCGGTGAACTTGGCCCGATTGTCGCGCGCTTCATTCAGGTACCATACTATACACAGCCAGTTTGGCCGAACTCTGCGCCGCGACCGGATAAGGAGCCGGACATAGCGGACTATAAGAGCATACCGCCTAGGAATTAGGAGGGATCTTTAGGTTCTTGCAGGCGGCCGGATCTTGAGAGCGGTCGTCGGCGATTGTGGGCAAGTCTGCCAGCGAGGGGTTGGCCAGCCAGAGCTGACCGGTCGTGTGGCCGACGAAATAAGAATTGGGGCCGTTCGCCGTGAGGCGGAGCGAAGCCCCATTATCAGGGGAGCAGGAAATGTTGTTGATTGGCAATGGACGCGCGAAGTCTTTGGGCTGTTCGAACGTCAAGGCTGCGCTGCTGAGCAGCGTGGCTCTCGGGGGCGTCCTGATATGCGGCGTTCCGGCCAAAGCCCTGGCCGCCGCGCAGGGCCAGACGGGCGCCGTCGAAGAGGTGGTGGTCACCGCAACCCGCGTCGATCGGAGCGGCTATACGGCGCCGACGCCGACGACCGTCATTACGGCGCAGTCGCTTGAGCAAAAGGGTATCGCCAATATTGCGGAAGCGCTGAACCAGATCCCCGCCTTCAAGGCCAGCACCAATCCGACGACCAACGGGATCCGATCCATCACGCCGGGGGCCAATTACGCCGACCTGCGCGGTCTTGGGGCGATCCGCACCCTCGTCCTCGTGGACGGGCAGCGCTTCGTGCCGCAGGTCGCCACGGCCCTGGACAGCAACCAGGTCGACCTCAACCAGATCCCCGCCATTATGATCGAAAGGACGGACGTGGTCACGGGCGGCGCCTCGGCCGCCTGGGGCTCCGACGCCGTTTCCGGCGTCGTCAATATCATTCTCAAAAAGGACTTCACGGGCTTTCAAGCCGAAATCTCCGGCGGAGAGTCGACCTATGGCGACAATCGAAGCCTGCGCGTCGCCGCCTTGGGGGGCCTGCAATTCGCGGGGAACCGGGGGCACTTTGAAGTCGCGATCGATTTCGCCGGAAACAACGGCGTGGGGGGTCCGCTGACGCGGCCCTGGGGCCGGTTGAACATGGCGAATATAGCCAATCCGACGCCGGCGAACGGGCTGCCGGTCAACCTGATTGTTCCAAACAGCCAATACTCGACCGTCGCGCCGGGCGGCATCATCAACAATACGGCGCTGAAGGGCACGACCTTCGGTCCGGGCGGCGTGCCCATGCCATTCACCTATGGCAGCTTCGTCGGCGCATCGAGTATGTCTGGCGGCAGCAACGTCGGATGCGTCAATGGCGGGTGTGGGAATCTGAACATCAGTTCGACCGCATCGGTCGAGCCTCCGACGGCGCGGCTCGGTACGTTCGCCCGGGTCGGGTACGACTTCAGTCCCACCCTGCGCGCCTACGTCAACGCCTCCTTCGCGCGGACTTGGGGCGGCGGCTATCAGGCTGCGGCCCGCGATACGGCGATCCCGATTTCGATCAATAATCCCTACCTGCCGGCGGCGACCAAGGCGGCCATGCAGGCGGCCGGCATCACCACCTTCAACCTGGGCCGCGTCAGCAACGACATCGGTCTCGGCCATCCCAATGTCCGCAACTATACGACGCGGGTGGCCACCGGCTTCGAGGGAAGTGTTTTTGGCGACTGGAAGTGGGACGCATCATACACTTACGGACAGAACCGTTATTCGCAACGGGTCTACAACAATCGTATTAAGGCCAACTTCAATCTTGCCGCCCAGGCGGTCATTAATCCGGCGAACGGCCAGATCGTCTGTGCGGACACCTTGATCCGTCCGAATAACGGATGTGCTCCGCTCAACCTGTTCGGGCCGGGCGCGCCATCCGAAGCGGCGGTGCGCTATGTGACCGGCACCACCTGGTCGACGGTCATGTACACTCAGCACGCTGGCGCCGCGAACCTCCGCGGAGAACCGTTCAGGACATGGGCCGGTGCGGTATCGGTCGCCGGTGGACTGGAGTTCCGGCAGGAAACGCAAACGACGCGGGTTGATCCCATCTCTCAGGCGTCGGGATACGAAGCCAACAACTCCCAGCCGCTGCACGGACGGTTCAACGTCAAGGAGGGGTACTTCGAAACGGTAGTTCCCCTGGCAGCCGATCAAGCGTGGGCGAAGTCCCTCGACGTGAACGGCTCGGTGCGCGTCGCGAATTACAGCACGTCCGCCGGAACCCAGGTGACCTGGAAGGTCGGCGCCACCTATCGGGCGCCCATTTCGGGCCTTCTCCTGCGCGCGACGCGGTCACAGGATATACGTGCGCCCAATTTGTACGAGCTATTTTCGCAGCCGACCGTGACCACGGTGGCCGTCAACTTCGGTAATTTGTCGAACCCGCTGACCACCGTCTTTACCGGTGGGAATAGCAATCTTCGGCCAGAAGTAGCCCAAACGAAGACCATCGGAGCGTCGTATCAGCCCGAGTTCGTGCGTGGCCTTCAAATGTCTGTCGATTATTACGACATAAATCTCAAAAATCAGATCGCGACGATTACTGCCCAACAGGGATCTACATTCTGCTTTCAGGGGCAGCAGGGTTTCTGTAATCTTATCACCTTCCTGCCTTCCGGTGCGCCGGGGACCATCCAGGTACAATATAGGAACCTGGCCTCGGTCCACATCGCCGGCGTCGACCTAGCGGCGGACTACCGGATGCCGGTGAGCCGTGTCTTCGCCAATGCGCCCGGCAATGTGGCGGCCCACTTGGCTTGGACCTGGACGCTAAAGCGAATCGTCAACACCGGCATCGGAATAACCGACCGCGTGGGCGACGTTACGGGTGATCCGAAGGTAAGAGGAAGCGCCTCCCTGACCTATGACCTGAAGGGGTTTTCGCTCACGGGCCAGGCCAGGTACGTCGGCGCCATGCGCCTCGACAACACCTTGATCGAGGGCGTCACCATCAATCGAAACCACTACCCCAGCGCCCTGTATTTCGACTTTTACGGATCCTATAGCGTAACGGACAAGATCCAGCTGTTCGGAACGCTCACCAACGCCTTCGACAGGCAGCCGCCGCTCAGCATGCCCGCCAACGCCGTGTGGTTCGATGAGATTGGCAGGACGTTCAAAATCGGTATCCGGTACAAACTATAGCATCGCCGCCAAGAGAAAATGGGCGGGTCCTGTCAAGGGGTTCGCCCATCCTCTGAATAAGGCGGATTCGATGACTTGGGGCGCGAGTCCTGAAATCGTGATGTGAAAGCAAACGCGAAAGCCCCCGGCCTTAGCTGCTGGCGTAATTTCGTAAGATCAGTTGGAGAGGACAGACGTGATGGGGACGCGCATCGGACTGACGACCGCCATGGTTCTGGGAGGGCTGTGGTTGGGCGCGGGCTATCCGGCGCCGGCGGTAGCGGCAGCGGCGAAGGCCGCGGGTTGCGGCGAGGCTTGTCTCAAGGGCGTGATGGACAAGTACCTGGACGCGCTCTCGAAGCACGACCCGTCACTTCTGCCGGTCTCGGCCAACTACCGCTACACCGAGAACGGGGCCCGGCTGAAGCTTGGCGAGGGGTTGTGGGCGACCTTTAATTCCTGGGGGAAATATCGCCATGACGTCTACGACCCTGAAACGGGCGGTGTCGCCAGCTATCTAAATCTGACGGAAAATCACGAAATTCCATTTCCGGATCTGCTGGCGGTCCGGTTGAAGGTGAAGAACGGCAAGGTCACCGAGATCGAGACCGTCATCTCCCGCCACGCGAACGGGGCCAAGAACATGCCGCCCCAGGAGCCGAGCTGGATGGAGCTGATGAACCGGGAGGAGCCGAAGGCCACCCGCCTGACGCGCGCCGAATTGATCAAGGGCGCCCTCGGCTACATGAAGTCCGTCGCCTTCCAGGACCCCTCGCTCGCCCCCTACGCCGAGTCCTGCATCCGGCTGGAGAACGGCAGCGTGACGGGCCTTGGCCCCAACGACAAGCCGCCCGTGCCCATCGGCCAGGGCCCGGCGCTGACGACGGCCGACGGCAGCCCCCCGCCCGAGCGGCCCAACCTCATGGGCCTGGGCTGCGGCAAGCAGCTCCTCTACGGGTCCTACTCGTTCATCACCGGCTACGAGGACGCCCACTTCCCCATCGTCGACGTCAAGCGGCAGATCGTCTTCGCCACGTTCAACTTCATGCGGCGGGGCAATGTCGAGAGCTGGAAGTACAATGGGAAGACCATCCCCATGGCGCAGAACATGCGCCAGCCCAACGAGATGCTGAACACCGAATACTTCAAGTTCGTGGACGGCAAACTGTCGCGGGTCGAGGCGCTGTTTTCGGGCCCGCAAGCCTACAAGATGGGAACCGGCTGGCCCGGCGGGATGAAGGAAGAGTCCCGCCCGGGCAAGTAGTTCTCGCATCGATTGACCAGCAACTCCCACACCTAGATTGTCATGGAAAAGCAGATGGACGACGTAGCGGATAACGGGACCGACCCGAAGACGCAGCCTGTGTCTCGGCGCAATTTCCTGGGCGGCGCGGCCTTGGCTGCCGGCGCCGGCGTGGCGGCCGCGGCGGCTCCCTCCGCGGGCGCGGCGGCGGTTTCGGCCCGACCGGCCGTGCAAGCCGAGCCCATCCAATTTCCCAAGAGCGCACGCGGGTTCAACCAGCCGATGCGCTTTGAGGCGAACGTCTACGATTGCGAGATCACCGGAAAGATCCCTGCAGACATCTCGGGCGCCTACGTGCGGGTCGGGCCGGAGTTCTATTTTCCGCAGTCGCTGCCCGATAACGGCGGCATCGACGGCGACGGCTACATCAACATGTACCGGATCAAGAGCGGTCGCGCCGATTACAAGAGCCGCTGGGTCAAGACCGAGCGCTGGAAGAACGACCGCGCCGCCCACCGTCAGATGTACGGCAACTACCGCAATCCCTACACCGACGATCCGAGCATCCGGGCGGAGACCATCGCCAAGCCCTACCTGCGCACCACGGCCAACACCCATACGATCTTCAACGGCGGCAAGCTGTTCGCCTGTAAGGAGGACAGCCGGCCTTACCAGATCGACCCCAAGACGCTCGACACGATCGGGCCCTACGACTTCAAGGGCAAATACGACAGCCAGACCTTCTCGGCCCACAACAAGATCGATCCGGTCACCGGCGACATGATCGCCTATGGCTATGAGGCGACGGGCCTGTGCACGCCCGACCTGTGGGCCTACGTCATCGACAAGCGCGGCAATGTTAAGCACACCTGGAAGTGCAAGGTGCCGCAAGTCAGCATGATCCACGACATGGCGCTGACCGAGAAGCACATGATCTTCCCGTTCGGCCCCTACGTGACGAGCATCGACTGGCTGAAGACCGGCAAGGCCCACTGGGCCTGGGATCCTTCCAAGCCCAGTATGATCGGCATCCTGCCGCGCAACGGCGACGCCAAGGACATGCGCTGGTTCAGGGGGCCGACGCGGGCGATGGTCCACATCGTCAACGCCAGGACCGACGGGGATGTCGTCACGCTCTACGCCGCTTTCGTCGACGGCTCGTTCGTCGCCTTCAACGGCTATTTCGGAAATGTGGACGGAACGCCGATGGCCAAGAGCGGGCCGGCTAAGCTGCGCAAGTACACGTTCGACCTCAATTCCAAGGACGATAGCTGGAAGGAGGAAATTGTGTGGGATACGGCCGTCGGCGACATCGGGCGGATCGACGACCGCTTCGTGGGCCTCCCCGACAGCCGCTACGCCTTTCTCAGCACCACTGACACGACCAAGGTGACCGCGGCCAACCCCCGCGGCGGGGCGGCCTATGCCCGCTACGACCTTCGAAGCGGAAAAATCAACCTCTACTCCCAGGGCGACTCTGGACTGGGCGAGTGTTGCTTCGTCCCGCGCAAGGGCGGCACGTCGGAAAGCGACGGCTATCTCATCGGGGTGGCGAGCAACGCCGCCGAGATGCGCTCGGAGTTGGTGATCGCCGACGCCCAGAACCTGGAAGCGGGCGATCTGGCCCGCATCATCCTCCCGTTCCGCTCCTCCGGCCTCCACGGCCTTTGGATCAATGATGACGAGGTGGATTTCGGGTGATCGGCGAGGTGACGGTGTACGCCGCTTGGCCAGTCTCGGCATCTCAGCTCGGCCGGTCAGACCGCCAAGCGCGTTCCGCTTCGCCATAGGCGAGTGTTCACATGGGAGGCTGGGATACGCCGCAGAATCGAACCGGAGGAAACAGATGAAGCTCAGATTGTGCTTGGCCGCCGCTGTGGCCATCATCAGTGCTGGCAGCTTCGCATTCGCCCAAGTTCCCCCCGACATCGCCCGGCAACTGCACGAGATCGGACCGCGGATCGAGGGGCAGAAGACTGCCGCCCTCTATCTCGCGGCGCATCCGAAGGAAGCATACGCCGGGATCTATGCATCCCGTGATGTCGCCTATGGCGAGAACCCGCGTCAGAAGATCGACGTGTTCTTCGCCGGTGAGGCGGGCGCCAAGCCGACGCGGCCGAAGCCCGTGGTGGTCTTTGTTCACGGCGGTGGCTTCACTGGCGGCGACAAGCACGGCCGCGACAGTCCCTTCTACGATAACGTCATGGCCTGGTCGGTGAAGAACGGCATGGTGGGCGTGAACGTGAATTACCGTCTTGCACCCGCCGCCCCGTGGCCCGCAGGGCCGGAAGACCTGGGCGCCGTGATGGCGTGGGTGCAGGCCAACATAGGCCGCTACGGCGGCGATCCTCGGCAGGTCTATCTCTGGGGGCATTCGGTCGGCGCGACCCACGTCGCAGACTATGTCGCCCATGACCAGTTTCACCCGAAGGGTGGAGTCGGTGTGAAGGGCGCGATCCTCAGCTCGGGCCAGATCTACGACATGATGGGGCCGAACGTGACGACGGCCTATTACGGAACCGACGCCGCCAAGTATCCGGGCATGGCCGCCCTCCCGGGCCTCCTGAAAACCAAGGTCCGGCTGTTCGTCAATTCCGCCGAGCTCGATCCGCCCGTCTTCCGTGACCAGACCTCCAAGCTCCGCGACGCTCTCTGCAAAGCGGGACGCTGCCCGACCTATGTCGACCTGAAGGACGCCAATCACATCTCTCAAGTCGACGCGATCGGCACCGATGATAGGTCGCTGTCTGACCGTCTGTTGGCATTCATCAAGGGAAGTCCGTCACGCAGGCCTTAGAGGGCGCGGGCGTCCCAGTCTTACCGAGTCTCGTGGCCGGCTTCCAAACGCCGTTGGCCATTTCTCGCCAGCATATTCGATGGTCACGCAATGAGAGTGATTTGACCCCCATTTGGAGCACCTGATGAACAACCTGAAAATCCTGTTCGGCGCCGTGGGTCTTTGCGCGATGGGCTGGACCTTGCCGGCCTATGCGCAGACCTGCGACCGCGTCTGCCTGGAAGGTATCGCAAACCAGTATCGCGCGGCCTGGGCAGCCCATGACCCCAAGCGCGCGCCGATCGCGGCGAAGGTGGGCTTCACCGAGAACGGCGTTTCGCTCGATTTCCCTGACGGCACATGGGACACGATCACCAAGGAGGTCGGGCCGCCGTTGATTTTCTCCGACCCGAAAACGGGCGCCGTCGGCATATTCACGGCCATTTTTCAGAATGACACGCCGAGCTTTCTCGCGGTGCGTCTGAAGGTGATCAACCGCAAGATCACCGAGATCGAGCACATCATCTCGACCAAGCGGACCGTCAGCGGACCGCCGACGCCGTTCGGCGATATCAACACCTATGGCCACACCCCGCGGTTCGGAGAGCCGGCCCCGGCCGGTACGTGCGGAACGCGCGCCCAGATCATCGCCCAGGCCAACGGCTATTTCGACACATTGCAGAACAACACGGGCGAGATCCGCGGCGCCAAATTCGCCCCTGACGCCTCACGTTCGGAAAACGGCGGCAAGCTCGCCGGTGATATCGAGCACGCGTTCAAGCTCGGCAATTATCGCTTCAATGCGCGCGTTCGCGACCGCGACCATTTCCTGGTCGATGAATACCGTTGCGTCGTGATGAGCCGCGCCTTCATCGATCACAAGGGCGTGTTGGACGAATACACCCTGACCGACGGCACGAAGCGGAAGTCGATTTTCCGCGAGCCGCACACATGGGCGATGATCGAGGCGTTCAAGGTCCGGGACGGCGCGATAACTGACGTCAAGGCCGTCTTCTTCGGCGCGCCCTATTACATGCGCTCCCCTTGGACGGTGAAGTGGGATCGCCGTGCGCAAAATTAGATGGCAGATCGGCGCAATAAGGCGTTGCGAATGTTTCGATGGCCCCACACAGCAGTCTGTAAGCCGAAGCCCTGACCTGCGGTGAGGAAGCTTCGGCCTGGGCGCTGAAACTCGCTCGGACACGGCCCGATCCACGCGATCGGTCGGCGCGGGAGAAGGGTGGCCAGGGGCGGCTGGAGCCCAAAGGGCGCATAATTCGGAGTTATCGAGCGCCGGCTTGGCGACGTGCTGTCGTCTGGCTGACAATGCCCATTATGCGCGTCTGCGAGAACGGAGGCGGATCAGCGCGTGAACAGCAGAGCAGGGGAGAGCGGCTAAGCGCAGACGGCGCCATTGGCTCAATTCCCGCAGGCGGACATTCGCGGTTACTGCAAGATCAGCTAAGCCTCGGCGACTTAGCGCGGGGTCACCATGAGAGAGCAGTTCGAAGCCATAATCGCTTTGCAGACGGAGTTCTCTGGGGAGAACACGCCGGCGATGCAGCGCAGAGGCCTGCTAATCAGGCGAGACATTCCGGCGCTGCTCAATGCCAGGAGCGGTGAACTCCGCGCCGCTTTAGGCGCGTTTGGCGACGACGCTACCGCTCAAGGCCGCGACGGCACAGGTCGAAAAACTTACGTTCCGTGAAAGCTCTCAGGAATTCTGCCAAATGGCTGATTTCAGGGATTCTGGAGACCCGTTTGCCGGGTGGTTGGCGGTGGGGGCAGTCGAGCGCGAACTTTTCTCCAGGGCTATCGCAAGCTGAATGGGAGCATCTGGCCTTGTTCAACAAGGCGCAAGTTGACGCTGAGGGCGCCTGAGCTATCAGGGGTGTGGCGTTCCTGAGGGTCCAAACCGCCGCATGGCTGGTTCGTTGCCGCGACGAGGGGAGGGCGACAGGGACTGCCCGCGGCCGCGTATTTGGCCGCCGCCCGGCGACCGCAACACGCCTTCAATTCAGGCTCGCGATAACGAGGCGCCTCCACAGCCCGCGGCGGGCGACCGAATATCTGCTGGTTCCAACAAGCGGGAGGAACTTAGCTGAAGTGTGCTCGCAACCAAGTGAACTGGCGAGCCCCAGTCGTACTCACTGTGGATCGGCGTGCAACAGGGACCCCCTTAGCGGGGTGATCGGCGTCGAACAGGGACCCCTCATTCCGACGGTTTAGGCGCGATGGTCTGGGTTTTCTTCCAGGCGATCGGGATCGGGGATGTTGGTGGTGGAGACGGTCGTACGGATCCGGCGTGAGTACGCGGCGGGCAAGCCGATGAAGGCGATAGCGCGGGACCTGAGGCTGTCGCGGAAGGTGGTTCGCAAGGCGGTGCGGTCGCCGGAAGGGGCGTTCTCCTACAAGCGCGAGGTCCAGCCCCAGCCCAGGATCGGGCCGTTCAAGGAACGGCTGGATGTGCTGCTGGCGGAGAACGAGGCGCGGCCGCGGCGGGACCGGCTGCGGATGACCCGGGTCTGGGACCTGCTGCTGCGGGAAGGCTACGACGGGTCCTACGACGCGGTGCGCCGGTATGCGGCGCGGTGGCTGAGCGAGCGGCGCAAGGGGCCTGGCGACGTCGCGGTGGCGTTCGTGCCCCTGGTGTTCCGCCCGGGCGAGGCGTTCCAGTTCGACTGGAGCCACGAGGACGTGGAGATCGACGGCAAGCCCATGCGGGTGAAGGCGGCCCACGTGCGGCTGTGCGCGTCGCGGGCCGTATATGTGCGGGTCTATCCTCGGGAGAGCCAGGAGATGGTGTTCGACGCTCACGCGCGAGCGTTCGCCTTCTTCGGCGGGGTCCCGACCCGGGGCATCTACGACAACATGAAGACGGCCGTGGACACGGTGTTCACCGGCAAGGAGCGGGTGTTCACGCCGCCCACTTCAACAAGGTAGCGTGGTAGTTCCCACCGGAACAATCGGAACTGTGGTTGATGTCTATGGCGACGGCAGGGCCTATGAGGTCGAGTTCTCGTTAGTGCCGGGCCTCGTCATCACGGCGGAAAGAGAAGTGCTGGAGGCTGCCAATGAGCAGCCTTGAACCGGGCCAAGAAGCAGCCTGGATTCCCGATCCGCATAGGCTTCGTGTCGAGGTAAGCAAGATCAAAGACTACCTTCTTAACCTCGACCACGTCGAGGGTTACGGTAAGGCGAAGTTCTTCAGAGGGGTGGGCTTTTCAGAAGGAACGATCGACGAGATGGTTGAAGCGTTCCGCGGTCACGCGGCGAACAACAAGATCGCTCAGATTTTCGAGCATCCCTACGGCGTGAAGACCGTAATTGAGTGTTTCATGGAGACTCCGGCAGGGAAGCCTTTCTGCATCCGATCTGTGTGGAACGATCATCTCGACGGAAAGCCTCCCAGGATTGTCACGGCCGTGCCCCTTCAACCTCAGCAACTCGAGGGACCTACCTGATAAACGGACGCTCTAGACGTCTGGTATGAGCCGATTTTGTTGAAAAAGGCCGCCAACGATACTTTCGGGCGGTTCCAACGATTTTCGGCACTACGCCGATGTAATAAATTCAATGACTTAGATAAGGTCGAAGTCGCTCTCGGTGGCCCAAAATCGGCGAAATCGGCCCGCCCCGGCCTTTTTCAACAAAATCAGCCCGCACCGGACAATGGCTTGGATCACAGCCGGCCCCCACCAACAGGTCAAAACCGTCGTCCGATCCGGCTTTGTGTTTATCACACATCGCCCCCCCAAAAGAACATATTGCGAACGTGAACAAACGTGGTACGTTTCGCCATCGGTCGAGGGCGGCCGATGGCGATGGGGGCATGGGGCTTACCGGCGCCGGAATCGTGCCATAGGTGAGGGCTCCTCAAATGAATCAGGCGGCGTTGCGACTCGTGGGCAAGGACGAAACGGATCGGCAGCGTGCTCTGGAGGCGGCTCTCGCCCAGATCGACCGCGCCTTCGGCAAGGGCTCGGTGATGAAGCTCGGCGCCAAGGGCAAGGTGATGGAGATCGAATCGATCTCGACCGGCTCCCTCGGCCTCGACCTGGCGCTCGGCATCGGCGGCCTGCCCCGCGGGCGGGTGGTCGAGGTCTACGGGCCGGAATCCTCCGGCAAGACGACGCTGGCCCTGCACGTGGTGGCCGAGATCCAGAAGAGCGGCGGGGTCGCCGCCTTCGTCGACGCCGAACATGCCCTCGACCCGGGCTACGCCCAGAAGCTGGGGGTCAACCTCGACGATTTGCTGGTCTCCCAGCCGGACACCGGCGAACAGGCGCTTGAGATCACCGACACCCTGGTGCGCTCCGGCGCGGTGGACATCGTGGTGATCGACTCGGTCGCCGCCCTGACCCCCCGGGCCGAGATCGAGGGCGAGATGGGCGACAGCCTGCCCGGCCTGCAGGCGCGGCTGATGAGCCAGGCGCTGCGCAAGCTCACCGGCTCGATCTCCAAGACCAAGTGCATCGTCCTGTTCATCAACCAGATTCGCCACAAGATCGGGGTGATGTACGGCAGCCCCGAGACCACCACCGGCGGCAACGCCCTGAAGTTCTACGCCTCGGTCCGCCTCGACATCCGCCGCATCGGTTCGATCAAGAACCGCGACGAGATCGTCGGCAACCAGGTCAAGGTGAAGGTGGTCAAGAACAAGGTGGCCCCGCCGTTCCGCGAGGTCGAGTTCGACATCATGTACGGCGTCGGCATCTCCAAGCTCGGCGAGATCATCGACCTCGGCGTCAAGGGCGGGATCATCGAGAAGTCGGGCTCCTGGTTCTCCTACAACAGCCAACGCATCGGCCAGGGCCGCGAGAATGTGCGCGAGTTTCTGAAGGCCAACCCGGATGTCGCCGACGCCATCGAAAAGGCGGTCCGCAGCAACGCCGGCCACATCGCCGAGGTGCTCCTGGGCGCCCCCGAACCCGACGCCGACGAAGGTCCGGAATAGGACCTCGATAGAATCGCTGCGGCGCGGGCGGTCCTGGGCGGGGCGTTCCTCCACCGGTCCCCCGTCGGCTTGTCGCCCGCGCCGCGGCGAAACCTGTTCCGCATCCTTTTGCGGGGCGCCCTTTCCGAAGCAATCGCACCGGGCGGCGCGTCGCCGCCCACTCGCCGCTGGCTAGTCCGGCGGCGCTTTTCTATATGACGCCCTGGATTAGACCTTCGCCGGAGCGGTCATGCCGAGCCTGAACGACATCCGGGGCCAGTTCCTCGACTACTTCTCAGGCGAGGGCCACGAGGTGATCGCCTCCGCGCCCCTGGTGCCGCAGAACGATCCGACCCTGCTGTTCGTCAACGCAGGGATGGTGCCGTTCAAGAACTACTTCACCGGCGCGGAGACCCCGTCGACGCCGCGCGCCGCCTCGTCGCAGAAGTGCGTCCGCGCGGGGGGCAAGCACAACGACCTCGACAACGTCGGCTACACGGCCCGCCACCTGACCTTCTTCGAGATGCTGGGGAACTTCTCCTTCGGCGACTATTTCAAGGAGCGGGCGATCGAGCTCGCCTGGGGCCTGCTGACCAAGGGCTACGGCTTACCTGCGGACAAGCTCCTGGTGACGGTCTACGCCGAGGACGACGAAGCGCACCGCCTCTGGAAGAAGATCGCGGGCCTGCACGACGACAAGATCATCCGCATCGCCACGAGCGACAACTTCTGGTCCATGGGCGACACCGGTCCCTGCGGCCCCTGCTCCGAGATCTTCTACGACCACGGCGAGACGGTGCCCGGCGGGCCTCCGGGCTCCGCGGACGAGGACGGCGACCGGTTCGTGGAGATCTGGAACAACGTCTTCATGCAGTACGAGCAGTTCGCCGACGCGAGCCGCAAGCCTCTGCCCAAGCCCTCCATCGACACCGGCATGGGGCTGGAGCGCCTGACCACCGTGCTGCAGGGTGTCCAGTCCAACTACGAGACCGACCTGTTCCGCACCCTGATCGGCGCTTCCGAGAGCCTGACCGGGGTGAAAGCCGAGGGCGACCGCGCGCCGTCGCACCGGGTGATCGCCGACCACCTGCGCTCCACCGCCTTCCTGGTGGCCGACGGGGTCAGCCCGTCGAACGAGGGGCGCGGCTATGTGGTGCGCCGGATCATGCGCCGGGCCATGCGCCACGCCCACCTGCTGGGGGCCGAGGAGCCCCTGATGCACCGCCTGGTTCCGACCCTGGTGGGCCAGATGGGCGAGGCCTATCCGGAGCTGCGCCGCGCCGAGGCCCTGATCACCGAGACCCTGCGGCAGGAGGAGGAGCGGTTCCGCCGCACCCTCGGCCGCGGCATGAGCCTGCTTGATGAAGCGACCAGCGGGCTCGCCGACGGGGGGGTCCTCTCCGGCGACACCGCCTTCAAGCTCTACGACACCTACGGCTTTCCGCTCGACCTGACCCAGGACGCGGTGCGGGCCAAGGGCCTGACCGTGGACACCGACGGCTTCGACGCCGCCATGGACCGCCAGCGCAAGATGGCCCGCGAGAACTGGGCGGGCTCCGGCGATCGCGCCCAGACCGCCGAGTGGTTCACCTTGCGCGACCGCCTCGGCCCCACCGATTTCGTGGGCTACGAACAGGGCGAAGTCACCGCCGAGGTCCTGGCCCTGGTGCGCGAGGCCGCCGAGATCGACGAGGCCCAAGGCGTCCAGACCGTCGAGGTCCTGTTCGACCGCACGCCCTTCTACGCCGAGAGCGGGGGCCAGGCCTCCGACACCGGCGCCGTGGACTGGTCCGGCGGGGCGGGGGACCTCGTGGCCGTCTCCAAACATGCGGACCTCTTCGTCCACACCATCACCGTCAAGTCCGGCAAGCTGGCGGTCGGGGACCGCGTGCGCCTCGCCATCGACCCCGATGCGCGGACCCGCACCCGGTCCAACCACTCCGCGGCCCACCTGCTGCACGCGGCCCTGAAGAACGTCCTCGGCGGCCACGTCGCCCAGAAGGGCCAGATGGTCGACGACGAGCGCATGCGCTTCGACTTCAGCCACGGCGCGCCCCTCACCACCGAGGAGCTCGAGCGGGTGGAGGCCGAGGTCAATGCGGTGATCCGCCAGAACCAGCCCGCCCGCACCGAGACCATGGCTCCGCAGCAGGCCATCGAGGCCGGGGCCGTCGCCCTCTTCGGCGAGAAGTACGGCGATGCCGTGCGCGTCCTGACCCTCGGCCATGCGCTGAAGGGCGAGGGCGCCTATTCGGTGGAGCTCTGCGGCGGCACCCACGTCGGGCGCACCGGGGACATCGCCCTGTTCAAGATCGTGGCGGAAACCGGCATCGCCGCCGGCGTGCGCCGCATCGAGGCCCTGACCGGCGAGGCGGCCCGCCGCTGGCTGCTGGACCAGGCGGCCGTGGCCAAGGGCCTGGCCGACCAGTTCAAGGTCCCCGTGTCCGAGGTGCCGCAGCGCGTCGAGGCCCTGTTGGCCGACCGCAAGACGCTCGAGCGCGAGCTGGCCGACACCAAGCGCAAGCTCGCCATGGGCGGGGGCGGCGGCTCGGGTCCGTCGGTCGAGGAGGTCGGCGGGGTGAAGTTCCTCGGCCGCGTGCTCGACGGGATCGACGGCAAGGGCCTGCGCCCCGTGATCGAGGAATACCGCGCGGCCCTCGGCGGCCCCGGCGTGGTGGTGGTGGTGGGCGTCAGCGACGGCAGGGCGGCGGTGGCCGTCTCCTCCAGCGCCCCGGCCTTCAACGCCGCCGAGCTGATCAAGGCGGCCGTGGTGGCGATGGGCGGCCAGGGCGGCGGCGGCAAGCCCGACTTCGCCCAGGGCGGCGCTCCCGACGGCTCCAAGGCCCAGGCCGGCGTGGACGCGGTGAAGGCGGCGGTTGCGGGCTGATTACTCGTCCCCCTCTGGGGGACGTGTCCCGAGCTTGCCTCGGGACGAAGGGGGCTGAAGGGCGCGACCTATCCTGAAAGCGGGTCCCCTACCCGCCCTTCGGGCGTACTTCCCCCAGAGGGGGCAGAGTAGGCCGCCTCACGCCGCTGGAACCGGTCCCGGCAATCCGATCCCCACCAGCTTCCAGCCGAACCAGCTTTTCCTCTGGAAGGTGAACAGGGTCTCCCGCCCCGGGCGGGCCGGATCGGGGACGGCGAGGCGCGTGCGGTCGGCGGCCCAGTAGCGTGGCTGCGGGATCACCATGGGCTCGGGGTTTGGCGCGGGGCTGCCCCGATCGCGCCCCGCCGTCAGGGCGGTCAGGGCCGAGGGGGTCAGGAAGATGTCCACGTCCATCCGGGGCGCCGGAGGCGGCTGCATGGCCCGCCGGATGGCGCCGATCGGGTCGTGCAGGATGTCGGGCGCCGGCGCCGTCTGGGCGACGTCCGTTGGACGCAGCTGCGCCGACAGGCTGGCGCGCACGGCGTTGTAGTCCACCACCTCGGCCAGGGCCTGCAGGTCGTTGAAGCGAGCGGCCGAGCGCAGGGACCGGAACGCCAGCCACGGCCCGGCCGCGAACCCGACCGCGGCCAGGACGAGGCCGATCAGGAAGAGAGTCAGGATCGGCCGCTGCTTCATCGGCGCGCGCTCCAGCCCGCGATCAAGCATCCCGGGGTCCATCTGGCTTTAACGCGCGGACATGGCTTTTAGACGGCCTGGGCTTTTAGGCGGCCATCGCCGCCCGCAGGTTGTCCGACACCTTGTCCAGGAAGCCCTCGGTGGAGAGCCAGGCCTGTTTGTCGCCGACCAGCAGGGCCAAATCCTTGGTCATGAAGCCGGATTCCACCGTATCCACGGTGACCTTCTCCAGGGTCAGGGAGAACTTCATCAGCTCGTCGTTGCCGTCGAGCTTGGCGCGGTGCGCGAGGCCCCGGGTCCAGGCGAAGATCGAGGCGATGGAGTTGGTCGAGGTGGATTCGCCCTTCTGGTACTGGCGGAAGTGGCGGGTGACGGTGCCGTGCGCGGCCTCGGCCTCCACGGTGCGGCCGTCGGGGCTCAGCAGCACCGAGGTCATCAGGCCGAGCGAGCCGTAGCCTTGCGCCACGATGTCGGACTGCACGTCCCCGTCGTAGTTCTTGCAGGCCCAGACGTAGCCGCCCGACCACTTCAGGGCCGCGGCCACCATGTCGTCGATCAGCCGGTGCTCGTAAGTTAAGCCCTTGGCCTTGAACTCGTCCTGGTAGTCGCTCTCGTAAATCTGCTGGAACAGGTCCTTGAAGCGCCCGTCGTAGGCCTTGACGATGGTGTTCTTGGTCGAGAGGTACAGCGGGTAGTTCCGGCTCAGGGCGTAGCGGAACGAGGCGTGGGCGAACTCGCGGATCGAGTCGTCCAGGTTGTACATGGCCATGGCCACGCCGGAGCCCGGGAACTGGAACACCTCCCGCTCGATCTTCTTTCCGTCGTCGCCCTCGAAGGTGATGGTCAGCTTGCCCGGCCCCGGCACCAGGAAGTCGGTGCAGCGGTACTGGTCGCCGAAGGCGTGGCGGCCGACGATGATCGGCTGGGTCCAGCCGGGGACAAGCCGCGGCACGTTCTTGCAGATGATCGGTTCGCGGAAGATGACGCCGCCGAGGATGTTGCGGATGGTGCCGTTGGGCGACTTCCACATCTGCTTCAGGCCGAACTCCTTCACCCGCGCTTCGTCGGGGGTGATGGTGGCGCACTTGACCGCCACGCCGTGCTTCTTGGTCGCGGCGGCCGCGTCGATGGTGATCTGGTCGTTGGTCTCGTCGCGCTTCTCGATCGACAGGTCGAAGTAGTCGAGCTCGATGTCGAGATAGGGAAAGATCAGCTTGTCCTTGATCAGCTTCCAGATGATCCGGGTCATCTCGTCGCCGTCGATGTCGACGACAGGGTTGGCGACTTTGATCTTGGACATTTTGCGATCGGCCTTTCGCGCAAGGGTCGAGGGCGCGCGGGGGCGGTCCGCCACGCGATTTGGCTGGCTATAGCGGGCTTCGCGGACGCTCGAAAGCCTTGTCGAAGCCGCGCCCGCGGTCCACATCGGCCGCGATGGAAATGACCGCCCCCTGCATCATCCTCGACCAGCCCCAACTGGCGGAAAATATCGGCGCGGCGGCGCGGGTGATGGCCAACTTCGGCCTTTACGACCTGCGGCTGGTGCGGCCCCGCGACGGCTGGCCCCAGCCCCGCGCCTGGGCCTCCGCCTCCGGCGCCGACTGGCCCCTGGACGAGGCCAAGCTGTTCAACAGCGTGGACGAGGCGATCGCGGACCTGAACCTGGTCTACGCGGTGACCGCCCGCACCCGGGAAACACAGCTGCCGGTGCTCACCCCCCGCGAGTCGGCGACCAGCCTTCACGCCGCCCTGGGCGACGGCCTGAAGGCGGGCCTTCTGTTCGGGGCCGAGCGGGCGGGGCTGGAGACGAGGGACATCGCGCTCACGCACGCGATGGTGACCCTGCCGGTCGATCCGCGCTTCCGCTCGCTGAACCTGGCCCAGGCGGTGGCGGTGAATTGCTACGAGTGGGGATTGTTGGCCCAGGCGCCCAAGCCCGCCTCCTTCCGCGAGGGGCCGCCCCCCGCCGAGCAGTCGGCCATGCTCGGCCTCTACGAGCACCTGGAGACCGAGCTGGAGACCAACGGCTTCTTCCACCCGCCGGAGAAGAAGCCGGCCATGCTGCGCGTTCTGCGCGTCGCCCTGGGCCGCGCCCGCCTGTCCGACCAGGAGGTCCGCACCTTCCGGGGGGTGATCACCGCCCTGGTCAAGGGCCGGGGCCGCACCCTGCACCGGCTGGCGGCGCGCAAATCCCGGGCGCTCACGGAGCCCCCGGAATCTCAGGAACCCTGAGGGGGCGGGCGCAAGCGTCGCAGTTCCGAGGGCCGTCCGGTGGTTTACAAATAGGGCCATGAGCCCTTCGGCCACCAACGCTCAGCCACACCTAGACGAGGCTCCGGTCCTCGACGGGCTGCAAGCGCAGAACGACGCCCTCCGCGCCGATGTCGCCGAACTGACCGAGGCCCTGCGGCGGTCCGAGCAGCGGATCGAGACCGCCCTAGCACTGGCCGGCGTGACCGCCTTCGAACAGGACGAGAACTTCCGCTACCTCTGGGCCCATAACCCGCCCTGGGAGTATCCGGCCGACGGCATGGTCGGGAAGACCGAGACCGACTTTATGCCGCCGGACCTGGTGGAGCTGGTCCGGGCGCTGAAGCGTCAGGCCTTCGTCACGGGCGAAACTCAGCGGCTGGAGTTCCGCGTCGGTCCCGCCGAGGATTCGACCTGGTACGAGGTCAATGTGCGCCCCATCGAGCGCGACGGCCGCACCCTGCTCGTGGGCGCAGGCGCCAACATCACCCAGCAGAAGCGCCACCAGCAGCGCCTGGAAGAGGTGACGCGCGAGCTGAACCACCGTTCCAAGAACCTCCTGACCATGGTCCAGGGCATCGCCCGCCAGACCGCCCTGACCGTGGAAGACCCCGGGTCCTTCGTGGACCGCTTCGGCGAGCGCCTGCGGGCCCTGGCCGCCGCCCACGATGTCCTGGTGGAGACCGAGTGGCGCGGCGCCGACATCCGCGACGTGATCGAGGGGCAGCTGCGCCATCACCGGGAGGGCGCCCCCGAGCGCATCCGCATGATCGGGGAGCCGTTCCAGCTGTCGCCGTCGGTGGCGCACTACGTCGGCCTGGCGATCCACGAGCTGGGCTCCAACGCCGTCAAGTACGGCGCCCTGTCGGGTCCCCGGGGGCGGGTCGAAGTGGCATGGGGCACGCACGAGTCCGTCGAGGGCGGGCGGGAGCTGATGATGAGCTGGCGCGAGAGCGGCGGGCCCAGAGTCGCGCCCTCCGACCGGCGCGGGTTCGGCCGGACCATCCTGGAGAGCCTGACGCCGCGGGCGATGCGCGGCGATGCGGTGCTGGCCTTCCCGGAGACCGGGGTGGTCTGGACCCTCACGGCGCCGGTCTGACCTCCCGCGCCTGGGCGCAAAGATTGACTTCGGGCCGCCTCGTGGTCATACAGCCCGGTCCCGCGCGGAGGCCATCAGCTTTCGCGCGCGATTTCATGACGGGTGATCCGGAACCGCCGTTGCAATCGCCTTCCCAATCGAGGGGAGGCCGGCCCGGGTCGAGTTGAAAGATGAGCCTCCATGTCTAAGCGCCATTCGGCGAAGTACAAGATTGACCGGCGTATGGGCGAGAACCTCTGGGGTCGCCCCAAGTCTCCCGTCAACACCCGCTCCTACGGCCCCGGCCAGCATGGCCAGCGCCGGAAGTCGAAAGTTTCGGACTTCGGGCTCCAGCTCCGCGCCAAGCAGAAGCTGAAGGGCTACTACGGCGACATCACCGAGAAGCAGTTCCGCCGCACCTACGACGAGGCCGCCCGCCGCAAGGGCAACACCTCGGAGAACCTGATCTCCCTGCTGGAAAGCCGGCTGGACACGGTGGTCTACCGTTCCAAGTTCGTGCCGACCATCTTCGCCGCCCGCCAGTTCGTGAACCACGGCCACGTCCGGGTGAACGGCAAGCGCGTGAACATCGCCTCCTTCCGCTGCAAGCCCGGCGACGTGGTGGAAGTGCGCGAGCGCTCCCGCAACATGGCCCTGGTGCTGGAAGCCCAGCAGTCCAACGAGCGGGACACCCCCGATTACCTGGAAGTCGACGGCAAGGGCCTGTCCGCCCGCTTCGTCCGCGCCCCGGAACTGGCCGAAGTGCCCTATCCGGTGAAGATGGAGCCGCACCTGGTGGTCGAGTTCTACGCGTCCTAACCGGCGCCGGATCACAAGTTCAGGAGAGGGCCCCGGAGCGATCCGGGGCCCTTTTTCTTACTCTTCCCCTTTGGGGGAAGTGTCACGCCGAACGGCGTGACGAAGGGGGCTGAAGGGCAAGGGCGGCGGGCTGCTTACTGACGGTGCGCCCTGCAGCCCCCATCGTCGGCCCGTTCGGGCCGCCACTTCCCCCGGAGGGGGAAGAGTGCTGCAGTGGGGCCATGACCCGCAGAGGACTTCTCATCGCCGGCGCCCTGGTGCTGGCCGGGTGCGCGACCCGGCCGGTGGTGGTCGCGCCGGGCGCGGGGCCGCAGGAGCTGGAGCCGCTCTATTCGGTCCTGGCCACGCGGGCGGGCCTGACCATCCGGGTCAATTCGGGGGGCTGCACCAAGAAGGCGGACTTCACCTTCTTCGTGGAGCGCAAGGGCGATACGGCCGCCTCGGTGGCCTTCGCCCGCAAGCGGCTGGATATCTGCCGGTCCTTCGCCGCCGCCCACGCGGACCTGGACTTCAGCTTCGAGGAGCTGGGCGTGGCGCCCAACACCCTCCTGTTCGTGCTCAATCCCCTGAACGGGCCCTAGAATAGCCCGGCCAGTACTTGGCTGCGGCGCGCTCGTATTGCGGCGGATAGGCGGCCTCGTCGCCCAGGGCGGCGGCCGCATGCAGGGCCCAGCGCGGATCGTCGAGCATGGCGCGGGCCAGGGCCACCATGTCGGCCTTGCCCGAGGCGAGAATCTCCTCGGCCTGGTGCGCGGTGACGATCATGCCGACGCTCATGGTGGGAATGCCGGTCTCCGCCTTCACCTTGGCGGCGAAGGGGACCTGGTAGCCGGGCTCGCTCCCCGGGATGCGGATTTTCGGGGCCACGCCGCCGGACGTGACGCAGACATAGTCCAGCCCCTCGGCCTTCAGCAGGGCCGCGAGCCGGACCGCGTCCTCCGGCGTCCAGCCGCCTTCCGTCCAGTCCGAACCGGTGATGCGCATGCCGAGCGCCTTGGACCTCGGCCAGACGGCGCGAACGTCGCGGGCGATCTCGAGCGCGAAGCGGACCCGATTCTCGAACGAGCCGCCGTAGTCGTCGGCGCGGTGGTTGGAGAGGGGCGAATAGAACTCGTGTAGCAGGTAGCCGTGCGCCCCGTGCAGCTCCACGAGGTCGAAGCCGCAGGCGTCCGCCCGCTCGGCCGCCTTCACGAAGGCGGCGCGGATGCGCGTGATCCCCTCGAGGTCCAGGGCCGCGGGCAGGGGATATGTCTCGTCGAAGGGCTCGTCCGTGGGGCCGACCGGCGTCCATCCGCCGTTCGCGGGGGCCACCGCCCCGACGCCGTCCCAGGGCCGGGCGGTCGAGGCTTTGCGGCCGGCGTGGGCGAGCTGAACCCCAAAAGGGGTGTCGCAATAGCTGTGGACGTCCTCGATCAGGCTGGTCAGCAGGGCCTGATGCTCATCGCTCCACAGGCCGAGGTCCGGCGGGCTGATGCGCCCCTCTGACGCTACCGACGTGGCCTCGGTGATGACCACGCCCGCGCCGGACAGGGCGAGCGAGCCGAGATGCTGCCAGTGCCAGGGCTGGGCGGCGCCGTCGACGGCGCTGTACTGGCACATGGGCGAGACCGCGATGCGGTTGCGCAAACGGAGGCCGCCGAGCTGGATCGGCGAGAACAGAAGGCTCATCCCGGGGGCCTTCAGGCCGTCAGCACGCCCTGTTCGACCAGCAGGGGCTTCAGCTCGCCCGACTGGAACATCTCGCGGACGATGTCCGAGCCGCCGACCAGCTCGCCTTTGACGTAGAGCTGGGGAATGGTCGGCCAGTCGGAGAAGGCCTTGATGCCCTGGCGCAGGCGCTCGTCCTGCAACACGTCGACGCCGACGAACTCCACGCCCAGGTGATCCAGGATCTGCACCACCACGGCGGAGAAGCCGCAGCGCGGCTGGTCCGGCTCGCCCTTCATGAACACCACCACCGGGTTGTCGGCGAGGGTCTTCCTGATGAAGCCGGCGACCGGATCCTGCCCTGAATCCGGGGAGGCGTCGGCGGCGGCGGTCTGGGTCTCGGGTGCGTCGGTCATGGCGGTCTCGACTACTGTTCGCCCCTGCACCTAGGAGCCTAGGCGTCTCTAATCAAGCTTGCCGGGCGTGGGGGGCGTCCGAAAACCGCGCCATCTCGATCTGGGCGGGCAGGCCCGCGGGCAGTTCGCGCTCGGTCGCTTCGCCGAGCGCCTTGATCTGGGCCAGGGACGTCGTCGCCACCTGGACGCTGGCGAGGCCAGGCTCGGTGAGGGCGAAGGCCAGGCAGATCTCCTCGGGCGTCCAGTTGCGGGTGCGGTTCAGGAATTCGTACGGCCCGTCGGCCTTCGCCGCCGGCCTGCCGCCCAGGAGCCGGGCGAGACCGCGCCGCGGCGAAGGCGGCGAAGAGCCGGTTTCCTGGTCGCCCAGGGTGAAGAAGTCCCGGCCGATCAGGGTCATGTCGCGGTTGAGGGCGGCCTTGATGCGGTTCCGCTCGTTCCAGCCCGAGGCGATGTTGTAGGGCGCGGCCAGGAGGTCGAAGGCGCCGGTGGGCAGGAAGGCGTCCACGGCCTCGGGCGCGCCGGACAGGCCGATCATGCCGAGGCGCCGGGCGCGCTTGGCCGCGTCCAGCATCCCCATGGAGCCGGTCGACAGTTCGCCGACGCGGGGATCTTCCAGGATGACGTAGTCGAGCCGCTGAAGGCGGGCGCGGGCGAGCACGCCCTGGATCGCCGCGCGGATGGCCTCGGGCTGGAACGGCGAGCCCTTCTCGCCCTTCACGTGGCCGATGCGCGCGCCGACGACGACGAGGTTGTGGTCGATGCCGGTCAGGGCGGTCCCCAGGCCGGTCTCCGCGGCCTCGGCCCCGGCGCGCACCTCGAAGCCGCTGACCCCCAGCTCCATGGCGCCGACGATCAGCTTGACCCGTTCGCCGTCGCGAATGCCGGAGTCCGGAACGCACAGGGAGACGGCCGAAACCTGCGATCCCGATCGTCCGAAGGGCCGATACCGCATCGGCTCAGTTCCCCGCCGGCGCGACGGTCTCGAGCGCCAGGGCGTGCAGCTCGCCGCCCACCCGCCCCTTCAGGGCGGTGTAGACCAGCTGGTGCTGCTTGATCCGGGTGAGGCCCCGGAAGGCGGTCGAGACGATGCGGGCGCGGTAATGGTCCCCGTCGCCTGCAAGGTCTTCGATGCTGATTTCGGCGTCGGGGAACGCCTCCTGCAGCGATCGTTCCAACACCTCGGCCGACATGGGCATGCACGCACTCCGCCTGAAGCCCGTCCAGGGTGAGCGCCGCGGGTTAAGAACGCCCTACGGAATCAGGGTTTTCAGCGCTTCGGCATTAGGCGGCCGTTTCGCCCATGAAGGCGGGGAGCCAGCCCTCGTTGGCGGCCCGCAAGGACGCGAGCGGGGTGTCGAACAGGCCGCGGACGCCCACCGTGTCTCCGCCTGCCTCGCCCGCCTCGGCCACGGGAACGCCCGCCGCCGCGCAGCGGGCCATCACGGTCGCCGCTTCGGCCGCCGGGACCGCGATCAGGTAGCGGGCCTGGTCCTCGCCGAACAGCCAGGCGTGGGGCGGCTCGGCGGGGCCGAGCCCCAGGGTCACGCCGACACCGGCGGCCAGGGCCATCTCGGTGGCCGCGATCGCCAGGCCGCCGTCGGAGAGGTCGTGCACGATGCGGACGAGGCCCTCGCGAATCATGGTGCGGACCAGCTCGCCGTTGCGGCGCTCCACCCCAAGATCGACGGGCGGCGGGGCGCCGGCCTCCAGGGCGAACAGTTCGCGCAGGTAGAGGCTGGATCCCAGCTCGCCGCGGGTCTCTCCGATCAGCAGCAGGGCGTCGCCGGCCTTCATCCCGCCGTAGCCGGCTCGGGCCGCGTAGTCGGGCAGGAGGCCCACCGCGCCGACGGTCGGGGTGGGCGGGATCGCCGCCCCGTTGGTCTCGTTGTAGAGCGACACGTTCCCGCTCACGACGGGGAAGTCGAGGGCCGCGCAGGCCTCGGCCATGCCGTCGATGGCGCGGACGATCTGGCCCATGATCTCGGGCCGCTCGGGATTGCCGAAGTTCAGGTTGTCGGTGATGGCGATAGGGTCGGCGCCGACCGAGATCAGGTTGCGCCAGGCCTCGGCCACCGCCTGCTTGCCCCCCTCGTAGGGGTCGGCCTGCACGTAGCGGGGCGTGCAGTCGGAGGTCATGGCGAGGGCTTTGCGCGTCCCGTGCACCCGCACCAGGGCTGCGTCGGCGTGGGTGGCCGAGTCGGCCAGGGTGTCGGCCATGACGTGGCGGTCGTACTGCTCCCAGATCCAGCGCTTGGAGGC
>CANJID010000050.1 GCA_947474395.1 Caulobacterales bacterium | reverse complement strand
GGGCCACTCGCCCTCGATCGGGCGACCGTTGAAGGTGTCGCCCAGGGCGAAGACCGCCTTGCCGGCGTCCACGTCCTCGGGCGTGGCCACGCGGCCGGTGAAGGTCGGAAGCTGGTTCCAGGTCGCGGCGGTGAAGCCTTTTTCCATCACTGAGGCTCGTAAGGTTCGGCGGCCCGCCAGGGGTGGAGCGGCGGACAGCGGCTGTCGGGACCGGGCAGACGCGCCGGCGGCGAAGGCTTGGCGAAGGGCGCGGGGTCGACGGGCGCCGCGGCGGCGTCGGTCGCTTGGCTGTCGGCGAAGGCGGTGACCCCGACGATGGCGGCGCGGCCGGCGGCGATCTCGGCCTCGCGGGCCGCGCGCACGGCGGCGATGGCCTCGGCGACGAGGCCGGAGCGCAGGGCTTCAACCGCGCCTCCCGCCTGTTCGATGGCCTGGAAGAAGGCCCAGGCGGCGCGGGCGATCTGGTCGGCCAGGTTCTCCACGGCCCAGGCGCCGGCGGCGGGATCGGCGACGCGGGCGAGGTCGCTTTCCTCGGCCAGTATGGTCTGGGTGTTGCGGGCGAGGCGCCGGGCCTGGTCCGTGGGGGCGCCCAGGGGCTGGGTGAAGGGATCGAGCACCACGGTGTCCGCGCCCCCCGCCGTCGCCCCGAAGGCCGCCGCGGTCAGGCGGGCGAGGTTCAGGTGGGCGCCCCGGCGGGCCAGCATCCGGCGCGAGGAGCGGGCCTCGATCCGCGCGGGGGCGTCCACGCCGAAGGCGCCGGCCATCCGGGCCCAGACGGAGCGCGCCGCCTTCAGCTTGGCGATGGTCAGCAGGGGCTCGGCGTCGGCGCTGAGGCCAAGGACGATGCGGGGCAGGGCCTGCGCGGGTTCTACGCCGTGCCCGTCGGCCGCCTTGGCGTAGGCGAGGGCGGCGGCGAGGGCGAAGCCCAGCTCCTGGGCCTCCGATCCGCCCGCCTCATGCACCACGCGGCCGGACGCCAGGAACAGGCTGGCCAGGGGATAGGTCCCGATGTGACGGCGGGCGGCCAACCCCGCGGCGAACAGCCAGCTCTCGGCCGGTCCCGGGCTCGCGCCGGTCTCGGCGAAGGCGCTGAGGGGATCGAGGTGGAAGGAGAGGGGGGCCTGGGGTGCGGCCTTGGCGATCCGCGCCAGCCAGTCCGCCGCCGTCGGCCCCAGCCAGCCCGCGTCCAGCGCCACGGGCGCCGCGTCCAGCAGCACGCCGTCCAGGGCCCGGGCGAGGTCCTCCTCGCTCGCGACGGCGACCCCGTCTCGGCCCGAGGGGTCGAGCTTCAGGACCAGGGAGGTCGCGCCGTGCTCCAGGTCTTCGAGGGCCTGGGCGTTCGCCTCCGCCGGGTCGGGATGGTCGACCAGGGTGCAGATGTCCCAGCCGGCCTGCAACCGTCCGGGCGCGGGCGGCAGGGCGTCATCGGCGGTGTAGAGCGCGTGCGCAGACAGGCCGCCGGGGGTGGTGGAGACCAGCCGCTCGCCGAGCGACTGCCGCGCCAGCTCCAGCCACGCCGCGCCATCGGCGGGAGGGAAGTCGGCGGCCAGGGGAACGACGCCGTCCGGCAAGGGGGCCTCGCGAAACCAAGGGATTGGCGCGGAGTTGCGCTCCCGGCGCGCGAGCGTCAAGCGCGCTCGGCGTTGACGGCCCGACCTATCAGGGTTTCAACGTGGGCGGACGTTGGCGAGGGACGATGTTCGAGAAGATCCTGATCGCCAACCGCGGCGAGATCGCCGTGCGGATCATCAAGACGGCCCGGCGCATGGGCATCGCCACGGTGGCGGTGCATTCGGACGCCGACGCCGCCTCCCTGGCCGTGTCCATGGCCGACGAGGCGGTGCGGATCGGGCCGGCCGCCGCCACCCTGTCCTACCTCGACGCCGAGGCCGTGATCGCGGCGGCAAAGGCGACCGGCGCGCAGGCGGTTCACCCGGGCTATGGGTTCCTGTCCGAGCGGGCCGCCTTCGCCGAGCGCCTGGCGGCCGAGGGGATTGTCTTCATCGGCCCCAATCCCCGCGCCATCGAGGCCATGGGGGACAAGATCGAGTCCAAGCGTTTCGCTGCGGCGGCGAAGGTCTCGACCGTGCCCGGCTCCCTCGACGTGATCTCGGGCACGGCCCACGCGGTGAAGGTCGCCGAGGTCATCGGCTACCCGGTGATGATGAAGGCCTCCGCGGGCGGCGGCGGCAAGGGCATGCGCATCGCCTGGACCCGCGCCGAGGTGGAGGAGGGCTTCACCGCCGCCCAGGCCGAGGCCCGCGGCGCCTTCGGCGACGACCGCGTCTTCATTGAGAAGTTCGTCTCCGAGCCCCGCCACATCGAGATCCAGGTGCTGGGGGACAGGCATGGCCACGTGGTTCACCTGAACGAGCGGGAGTGCTCGATCCAGCGCCGCCACCAGAAGGTGATCGAGGAGGCGCCCTCGCCGTTCGTCACCCCCGCAATGCGGGCCGCCATGGGGGCCCAGGCCGTCGCCCTGGCCAAGGCCGTCGACTACGACAGCGCGGGGACCGTCGAGTTCATCGTCGATGCGGATCGCCGCTTCTACTTCCTCGAAATGAACACCCGGCTGCAGGTGGAGCACCCGGTCACCGAGCTGACCACGGGCCTCGATCTCGTCGAGCAGATGATCCGGGTCGCGGCGGGCGAGCCCCTGTCGTTCGGGCAAGAGGACGTCCGCCTCGACGGCTGGGCGGTGGAGAGCCGCATCTACGCCGAGGATCCCTATCGCGGCTTCCTGCCCTCCATCGGCCGCCTGTCCCGCTACGCCCCGCCGCCGGAAGGGACCTACGACGGGGTGGTGGTGCGCAACGACACCGGGGTGGGGGAGGGGGACGACATCTCCGTCCACTACGACCCGATGATCGCCAAGCTCTGCACCTGGGCCGAAACCCGCGACGCCGCCCTGGACGGCATGGCGCGGGCCCTGGACGGCTTCCGCATCGAGGGGCCCGCCAACAACATCCTCTTCCTGTCGGCGGTGGTGGACGAGGCGCGCTTCCGGTCGGGCAAGATCAGCACCGCCTATATCGCCGAGACCTGGCCCGACGGCTTCCATGGGCTGGAGCCCACGGCCTTCCAGGCCGACGCCATGACGGCGGCGGCGCTGGCCATGCAGAGACTGCAGGGGTTGCGGAACGGGAACGGCAAGGCCTTCCGCTCCGACTGGGTGGTCAGCGTGGGAACGATCAAGCGGCCCCTGCAGGTGCGGGTCGACGGCGCGGCCCTCGAAATCGCCATCCCGGGCGAGCGGCGGACCCTGCGCCTCGATGGGATCGACTGGCGCCCCGGCGGCGCCCTGTTCCGCGGCGTCCTCGACGGCAAGGCCTTCGGGGCCAGCGTCGCCCCCGCCGCCGAGGGCTTCCAGATCAGGATGCGGGCGGCCACGGCGCGAGTGCTGGCCCTCTCGCCCCGCTCCTCCGAACTGCATGAGCGCCTGCCGCCGCGAAAGCCCAAGGACCGGAGCAACCGCCTCGTCTCGCCCATGCCCGGCGTGATCGTCGCCCTGCACGTCGTCCCCGGCCAGGCGGTCAAGGCGGGCGAGACCGTGGCGGTGATCGAGGCGATGAAGATGCAGAACATGGTCCGGGCCGAGCGCGACGGGACCGCGGCGACGGTCGACGTGGCCGTCGGCGACTCCGTTGCCGCCGATCAGGTGCTGGCGACCCTGGCGTGAGGGTTTCCAAGCACCAAGCGGAGCCTTAGTTTCGCGGCATGAACAGCGGTCAGATCGACTGGGTGCAGCTCTTCTTCGCCTCCACGGGGCGGCTGGCGCGCACGCCGTTCCTGGCGGCGGCGGCTGTGCTGATCGTGTTCCTGGCGATCTACGACGCGGCGGCCAGCCCGATCCTGCACTGGCTGACCGGCTGGGTGATCTATCCGGTGCTGATCTTCTCGGCCGCCTGCGTCCTCTCCAAGCGGCTGCACGACCGCGGCCGCTCCGGCTGGTGGGCCGCCATGATCCTGATCGCCTTCGCCGCCATCTGGCCGGCCCCGAGGGGCCTCCTGGGCGGCGCGGCCGTGCTGGTGCTGCTGTGGACCGCCGTGGAGCTCGGCGTCATGGGCGGCGAGCAGGGGGCCAACCGCTTCGGCCCCAACCCCATGCGTGCGGCGCCGGCGCCGGAGGTTTAGAGCCACCCACTCTGCCCCCCTTGGGGGAAGTGTCCGCCCGAACGGGCGGACGAAGGGGGCTGAAGGGCGCGACCTCTCCTGCGAGCGGGTCCCCCTTCCCCCGCTTCGCGGGTACTTCCCCCAGAGGGGGAAGAGTTAAAGCGGAGGCTCCGCCTCCACCGTCTCGCCGAACACGGAGCGGAAACCCGCCCGCAGGGCTTCGTCCGCCTCGTCCATGGTCACCGGCAGGCCGAGGTCGACCAGGCTGGTCACCCCGTAGTCCCCGATCCCGCAGGGGACGATCCCGCCGTAGTGCGTCAGGTCCGGCTCCACGTTGAGGCTGACGCCGTGGAAGGTGACCCAGCGGCGGATCTTCACCCCGACGGCGGCGATTTTCTCCTCGCGGGGCGGGTCCTTGCGCTCGACCCAGACCCCGACGCGGCCGGGCCGCACCTCGCCCTTCACGTTGAAGGCGGCCAGGGCCTCGATGACCCAGGCCTCCAGCCCGCGCACCAGGGCCTGCACGTCGCGCCCGCGCTGGCGCAGGTCCAGCATGACGTAGGCCACCCGCTGGCCGGGCCCGTGGTAGGTGTAGCGCCCGCCCCGCCCGGTCTGGAAAACGGGGAAGCGGCCGGGATCGAGGAGCTCCTCCGCCCCCGCCGAGACGCCGGCGGTGTAGAGCGGCGGATGCTCCAGCAGCCACACCAGTTCGCCTGCCGTTCCGGCGACGATTTCCGCCGCGCGGGCCTCCATGGCGGCCACCGCGACGGCGTAGTCCACCGGCGCCGGCGACACCGCCCAGCCCACCGGCGGCCCACCGGTGCGGCGAACTGTGACGGGCGAACTTAACTCGCGAGCAAGCATGGCCGCTCCAATGTGCCGCCGTGGGCGCGTGTGCAAGCGCCTGACGCGAGGACACAGTGAGTCAGGTCAAGGCCGTACAGGTGGAAATCTCCGTGGTGCTCGGGCGCTGCGTGCTGCCCATGCAGCAGCTGCTGCGCATGGGCCGCGGGGCGGTGATCCCCCTGGACGCCGGGGAGAAGGACGAGGTCTGGATCCTGGCCAACAACCATCCCGTGGCGCGGGGCGAAATCCAGATCAACGACGACAAGATCGCCATCAGCGTCACCGGCCCGGCAAACGTCTACGACTTCATGGCCGGTTCGTAGAGCGCTCCTCCCGACCCGAGCCGCCGGCTCAACTCTGCGAGTCATACGTCTTCCCATAGGCCCGGCGGGTTGCTACATCGCGCCCTCCAAAGCGAGCGGTCGTGGCGGAATGGTAGACGCGCAGCCTTGAGGTGGCTGTGGGGTAACTCCCGTGGAAGTTCGAATCTTCTCGACCGCACCACTTTTTCTCACCGACCTCGCAGCCAGCGGTGAGTAGGGCCGGCGCCCCGGCAAGTTTTCCAGGCGCCAGCGCCCCTATAGCTTCACATATCGCCCAATTGTGACGGCGTCTTCCGGCCACGTTCTTGCTTTTCGTCAGGAACGACGGACTCCTCTGTCTCAAGTTGGGTCACATGAAGCTGCAAATGCGGGTCTCCCGATCCGGCCTCGAGCTGGTCAAGCGCTTCGAAGGTCTGCGCCGAAGGGCCGCCCGGCTACCCCGTGGCGGCTGGACGATCGGCTATGGCCATACCCTTTCGGCCCGTGAAGGCGCCGAGGTGGGGCCCCAGGACGCCGAGGCCCTGCTGCTCTACGACCTGAACCGCGCCGCGGAGGTCGTGGACGAGGTGGTGTTCACCCCCGTCAACCAGAACCAGTTCGACGCCCTGGTCGCCTTCGCCTTCAATATCGGGGTGGAGAATTTCCGCGGCTCGGCCGTGCTGAAGCGGCTGAACGAGGGCTGCTACCTCAAGGCCGCCGCGGCCCTCGAGCTATGGCGCAAGGCCGATTTCGACGGCGAGTCCCTGGTGGTCGACGCCCTGATCCGCCGCCGCGCCGCCGAGAAGGCGCTGTTCCTCACCCCGCCGGAAGGCTTCCGTCCCGTGCCCACCCCGGTGGTGCGCCCGACGCTCGACATCGCCCTGATGTCCCAGATGGAGCCGGTGGTGCTGGACGTGCCCATGGACGGGGACGTGGCCAAGGTCGTGTTCGATCCCGCCGCCCAGGAGCCGCCGATGGCGGAGGCCTCGGTGGTCACCGCCAAGCTGCATCAACTTTTCCCCGACGCCGTCGTGGCCCTGGCCCTGGTTCCCGAGGCTGAGGACGAGCACGAGCTGGACCCGGAAGACGAACCCATCGCCGAGGCCGAGGTCGATCCCTCGCAGGCCGAACTCGACCTGGTCTCCTTGCCGCCCTTCGCGTCGGAGCCGGCCCCCGCCGCTCCCGAGATTCTGAGCGAGGCCGAGCCCATGCTGGCCGCCGCCCCGTCCGGACATCGCTTCTTCGAGCCGCCGCCGCGCCGCTTCCCGGCCGCCGCCGGCGGATCGACCGTGCTCTACGCCACCCCGGCCGCGGCCAACGAGGGCGATCCGGTCCCCGCCGCCGAACAGGCCGCCCCCGAGCCCTTCGTTCCCGAGTTCGTGCCCGATTTCGTCCCCGACGCCGTCGTCCCCGAGCCCGCCAGGTCCGAGCCGGCCGTCGCGGAGGCGTCCGAGCCCTTCATGGCCGACTCCATGCCGGTCGCGGTCGAGGGCCGCACCGAGTTCCAGGCCATGGCCCTGCCGCCGGCCCCCAAGGTCGAGGATGTCCGCCGCGCCGTCGGCGTGACGGTCCAGAACGGTCCTGCCGCCGTGGTGGTCCGCAAGGCCGGCCGTCCCTGGCTGCTTCAGGTCAGCGTCGGCCTGCTGGGCGTCGCCCTCTTCGCCGGGGCGATCTATTCGATGTTCAACGGCGAGGCGACCCTGGTGAACCTGGGGATCGGCCTCGTGGGCGTGGTCTTGATGGTGCCCGCCGGCGTCCACCTGCTGCTGGCGCTCAGCGGCTCCGACAAGCCCGAGCCCGCCGAGAAAGCGTAGGCTCCAGCTCCAGTCTCCAAGAATGCGAAAGGCCGCCGGATCACTCCGGCGGCCTTTCCATAGTCGGACCGCAGCGCGGTACCGAAACCTTGCCAAACCCGTGGCTAGGCGCGGACCCCGTAAGCGGAGGTCCAGGTCACGGTATCCGAACTACGGATGAAACTATGAGACACTGGATCACCTCCTTTCAGCTGGTTGACAGGAACCGGTAATGTAGGCGGGTGAGGGCTTAACGAAAAGTGCGGCGGAAAGTCTGGCGGACGTGAACGGCTGGGTGGGAACGGGCCGGGTGCGGGCCAGGGAGGCGGACGGCCTGATGGAGGTCTCCGTCGAGGGCCTGACTACCCAGGCCAAGTACTACAAGCCCCTGGTCTATGAGTTCTTCCGCAAGGAGTGGCGCGGCGCCCGCGCCGCCTGGGGCGAGTTCTCGGTCGAGATTCGCATGGAGTATGTCGGCGACCCGCCCTGGCTCGACCTCGACAATCTGGCGAAGGCCATCCTCGACGCCATCAAGGGCTACGCCTTCCACGACGACGCCCAGGTCTCCCGCCTCCTGGTCGAGCGCCACCCCGGCGAGCGCGAGCGCATCACCGTCAGCGTGCGCAAGATCGGCGAGATGCACGTCCGCGCGCGCTAGCCCGTCCAGGGCTGCAGCGCGCCCCAGCCGGCGAGGAGCACGCCAAAGACGAGGTAGACCAGCACCGTGATGGTGTGGCGCAGCTTCCTCCAGCCGGTCCAGCCCGCGACGCGCCGCTCGCCCCGCCAGACGCCGGGAAGCTGGAAGGCCATGAAGAGGCTGAGCACGGCGGCCGCCAGGGCCAGCCAAGAGGCGGCCAGCAGCCAGGGGCTCGGCCAGTGGAAGACCAGCTGCGCCGGGTCCGCCGAGAGCAGCAGCCAGATGGTGAAGGCGATCGCCGCGACGATCCACAGCCCCGCCCCGATGGCCTGGGTGCGGCTGGCGGCGACCTGGCTGCGGGCCTGCCGCTCCCGCGAGCCCCGCAAGGCCAGGCCCGCGAACACGGCCAGGCTGCCGGCGAGGGCGAGACCGCCCGAAACGCCCAGCACGATGGGGTGGTAGAGCCAGCCCACCCGCTCCCCCGCGCTCAGGCTGCCGGGCGTGAACAACATCTGCGCCTGCCCCTGTACTGGGGCGAAGGCGATGCGGTCCTCGCCCTCGGCGGCGACGAAGCGGCCCGGGACGCCGTCGGGAACGAAGCTCCTGCCTCGGCCCGCGTGCACGATGGTCAGGCGTCCGTCGTCCCCCACCCGCACCGCCGACAGGCTCGTCAGCCGGCCGATGAACTTCTCCAGTCCGCCCTGCGCCCGGCGGGTGGTCAGGTAGAGGCCCTCGTAATCGGCCCTTCGCGACGCCAGATTCTGCGCTCCCAGCCGGGGCGCGTCGCGCCGCCCGGCGTAGAATCGGCCCACCACGTCCCCCGCCAGCCGCTGGGTCAGGCGGGCGCCGGTGCTGGTGTTGGCGGCGACAAATATGCCGAGGCCGAGTTCCGGCACTGTGGTCATGTTGGCGTTGAACGACAGGGTGTCGCCGTCGTGGCCGAAAGCCTGGAAGGGTCCCGGCAGGCTGTATTCCATGAAGCCGTGCGCCCAGCCGTTCAGGCCGGGCGCGTTCGCCTGCAGGGTGGTCTGCAGGGCCTTGGCCGTGGCCGGGCCCCAGACCGCCGTCTCGCCGACCTGCCCGCCGTTCAGGAGGGCGGTCATGTAGCGGGCCATGTCCATGGCGGTGGCCGAGGCGGAGCCTGCCGGGGCGAGCTGGGAGACGTATTCGAAGGGCCGCGTCTCATAGGCGGTCCCGGTCCAGCGGAAGCCCGAGGACAGGCCCTGGGCCAGCCCCGGGTCCATCGGGGCCGGCAGGCCCTCAGCTTCCGGATAGGGCTCGCGGAAGCTGGTGTGCTGCATCCCGAGCGGCGCCAGGACCTGCCGCTCGACAAGGGTCTCGAAGCTCTGGCCGTCCGCCGTGGCGACCGCCGCCCCCGCCAGGGCCGCGCCGTAGTTGGAATAGCTGGAGAGCTCTCCGGGATCGCGCACCCGCCGCGGCCGGTTGCGCTGGAGATAGGCGCTCAAGGAGCGCACCTCCTCGGGCCGGTCGACCATCAGCCGGCCGAACTCACGGGCCTCGAAGCCCGCGCTATGGCTCATCAGCTGGCGGACCAGGACCGGCTTGTCGAAGCCGCCGTCGGGGAGGCGCAGCCCCTCGGGCAGGTAGGTGTTGACCGGAGCGTCGAGCTTCATGCGGCCGGTCTCGACCGCCTTCAGCACGGTGATCCAGGTGAAGGTCTTGGAGATGGACCCCAGCCGGAACAGGGTCGCCAGCGGGTCCACCGGGGTCGAGGGATCGAGGTGCGCGAAGCCGTAGCCCTTCAGCAGGACCACCTGGCCGTTCTGCACCACCGCTACGGTGGCGCCGGCGATGTGGTCGGCGGCGCGGGCGTCCTGCACCGCCCCGTCGATGAAGGCCTCCAGTTCGGGGACGGGGATGGGCTGGCCGGGGGCGAGGCGGGCGCCGGGCCGGGGCGGGATCACGGGAGCGGGCGGGGCCGCCGGGCTGGCCGGACGGGCGGCGACGTGGCGCCGCGCGGGCGGGTTGGGAACCTGGGCCGAGGCGGACGCCGCAAGGCCGGCGATGACGAGGATCGCCGTCAGGGCCGCGCGCAGCGGCCCTCCTAGAGCCGGGTTCAGGGGCGGGATCGCCCGCACGCGGTTTCGGCCGCGCCGCTCGGGCGTTTCGGATCGCTCCCGCAGGCGGCTGTTGGCGCTCCGGCTGTTCCGCCCGCGGCGAAGGCTGTCGGCGCCTTGGCGAAGGGATAGAGCGGCAGCATGGGCCGCACGCCGCCGCCGATGGAAAGCTGGGGCTCGGAGGCGGGGGTCAGGTTCTCGGCCTGCTCGCGCTTTGTGACGCAGGTCTGGGCCGCGCGGCCCAGGATGGCGAAGTCGTTGGAGGTCGGCACGGACTCCAGCATGCAGGCGTCGAAATAGGGGTATTTGTCGTTCTGGCCGCAGCCGAAGGAGCTGCGGTCGGGCCGCGCGGCGGTCAGCACCACCCGGTTAGGCGACTGCAGGGCGGGAACGAACACCCCGGAATAGCAGGCTGAGATCACCACCACCGTCGGCCGGTCGGCGCAGGCGGAGGTGACCAGGAACTTGGCCAGGTTCGGGCTCAGGATCTCGTCGCCGACCAGCGCTCCCTGGGGCGAGCCGTGCGAGGTGAAGTAGATCAGGCAACCCTCCGGCGCCTTGGTGGTCAGGCGCCCCAGCTCGGTGGCGATCTCGATCAGCTCCGACTTCATCGGACGGGTGTCGGGATAGCGCTCCGGCCGGACCGAGAACTGGCGGATGTTCTCCGGGGAGAAGCCGGCGGCGACGAAGGCCTGGGCCAGGTCCCGCCGGGCGTTGTCGAAGCCCTCCGAGGGGCCGCCGTCATGGTCGCGGTTGTCGCCCGCCACAAACACCGCCGCCCAGCCCGCGAAGGGGCTCGCGGCGTCCGCCGTCCCGGCCAGGCCCAGGAGCGCAAGGCCGGCGATCAGGGCTGCGAGGCGGCGCATCATTTTTTCCGGAACTGGTCGAGGGAGACGATCTTGGGCTCGTCGCTCTTGGCGTCGGAATCGGTCTCGGCCTTGGCGGCGGCCGGGCGGTTCTTGGCCGGGCGGGTGGGGGCGGGCAGGACCTCGGCCGCGGGACCCTGCTCGGCAGGGGCGGCCTCGCCGGTGGATTCGAACTGCAGCAGGAACTGCACGCTGGGGTCGTAGAAGCGGGTGACGGCGACGTAGGGGATCGACAGGGGCTTGGGCGAGCCGCCGAACTTCAGGGTCACCTGGAAGAAGGTCTCGCCCGGCGCCAGGTCCCAGTACTGGTGCTGCAGGATGATGGTCATCTCTTCCGGATAGCGCTCGACCAGCTCGGCGGGGACGCTGACCCCGGGAGCGCGGGTGCGGAAGGTGATGTAGAAATGGTGGGCGCCGGGCAGGCCGCCGGGCTCGGCGGCGCGCTTCAGCGCGGCCTTGATCACCCCGCGCAGAGCCTCCTGCGCCAGGGCGTCGTAGTGCATCAGGTCCTGATGGTCGTTCCGATCCTGAGCCATCGCCACCTCGATCCCATAACCAGGGGTCGGCCCCACGATACACAACCGAGCGCCCCCCGCCAGGGATTGACGCACGTCACGGCGTGAAACGGACGAGGTTTCAACGCGCGCGGGAGTCTCCCCGGTCTGTGTCGGCGCGCGCCCCGTATCCAGCCGCCGTTCGCCTCGATCAACGGCGCTCGGCGCGCTTCCAGTCGCTCAAATTCTCGGAAGATGCGTGGAGGGAGGGAGCGGGGCGACTGTGAGGGGCTTCCGTCGCCCGGCGCCCGGATAAGTGGGGGGGTTCTGTTGCCAGGCCCCCCCCGGGCCCCGCCTAGGACTGCTAAGATCCTAGGACTTTAAGAGGCGAGTTCCTCTCGTCGCATTACGCGGCGAGGCGGATCTCTTGAGCGAAGTTATCGTTCGCATTTAGAAAATGGGCCGATCGCGGAAGCCCACACCGGGAGAAAGCAAACCCCTTTAGACGTCTGTCGATGCTGATCGGCCCCAGACTTTTCCCCGATAACGGGAAGAAGGAATTGGTGGAGCCGCCGGGAATCGCACCCGGGTCCAGTCCGCTTATTACGAGCGCGTTTATCTCCATAGTCCGGCCGAAACCGGACAGCTCCAATATAGGGGGGACAGGCGCTTAACGGAAGGTGGCGAAGGCGCGCGCCTTCGCCTAAGCCTTCGGATCGACCCGGTCCCGCAATCAAAAGCGCCCCATGCGACCTTTTTTCCGCGCCGCCGCCCTCTGTTTCCTGCTCGCCGCGGCGCCCGTGTCGGCCGGGGCGGAGGAGGGGATGTGGACCTTCGACAATTTCCCGGCCGCGGCGGTGAAGGCCAAATACGGCGCAACCATCGACCAGGCCTGGCTCGACCACGTGCGCGCCTCGGCGGTGCGGCTGGCGGGGGGTTGCTCGGCCTCGGTGGTCTCGGGCCAGGGGCTGGTCCTGACCAACCACCATTGCGTCTCCGACTGCGTGCAGAGCCTGTCCACCCGCGAGCGGGACTATGTCCGGTTCGGCTACGGCGTCGCCGCCAAGGTGGACGAGCGCCTGTGCCCGGGGATGCAGGCCGAGATCCTGGAGAAGATCGAAGACGTGACCGCCCGGGTCGACCGCCGCGCCGGCGGCGGGGCAGGGGGCTTCGCCCGGGCCCGGGACGCCGAGATCGCCGCCATCGAGAAGGAGGGCTGCGCGGGGCGCGAGGCCACCCACCGCTGCCAGGTCATCACCCTCTACCAGGGCGGCCAGTACAAGCTCTACACCTACCGCCGCTACGCCGACGTGCGGCTGGTGTTCGCCCCGGAGTTCGCCACGGCCTTCTTCGGGGGCGACCCGGACAACTTCAACTTTCCCCGCTACGACGCCGACTTCTCGTTCCTGCGCCTCTATGACGGCGGCAGGCCCGCCTCCACCCCTGAGCACCTGACCTGGAGCACGGCCGCCCCGAAGGCGGGGGAGCTGGTGTTCGTCGCCGGCAACCCGGGCACGACCGAGCGGCTGCTGACCGCCGACCAGCTGAGGTCCCTGCGCGACTTCGCTCTCCCGAAGGCCCTGATCCAGTTCTCGGAGCTGCGCGGCCGCTACACCCGCTTCGCCCAGGAAAGCCCCGAGCGCGAGCGGATCGTCAACGGCGACCTGTTCGGGATCGAGAACAGCCTCAAGGCCTGGCGCGGCCAGTTCCAGACCCTGTCGGGGGACGCCTTCATCGCCGCCAAGGCCAAGGCGGACGCTGCGCTCAAGGCGCGGGCCATGGCCGACCGCACCCTCTCCGCCTCCATCGGCGACCCCTGGGCCGAGATCGCCAGGGCGCAGGAGGCGCGGGCGGCGCTCTACGACAGCTACGGCCTACTGGAATCGCGGGCGGGCGGGGGATCCGACCTCTACTACTACGCCCGAACCCTGGTCCGGGCCGCGCAGGAGCGGGCCAGGCCCAATGCCGAGCGAATGCGCGAATACGCCGACGCGCGCTTGGCCCTGATGGAGAAGGGGCTGGTCGACACCCAGCCCGTCGAGCCCGAGGTGGAGCAGCTCAAGCTGGAGTTCTGGCTCACCAAGGTGCGCGAATATCTGACCGCCGACGCCCCGGCCACCAAGGCGATCCTGGGGACATCCTCGCCCGAGACCCTGGCCCGTCGCCTGTCCACGTCACGGCTCGGCGAGGCGGCGGTGCGCAAGGCCCTGTGGGAGGGCGGCCTGCCCGCGATCCAGGCCTCGACCGACCCGATGATCCTGCACGTCCTGGCCACCGACCGCATCGCCCGTGAGGTCCGGCGCGACTACGAGGCGCGGGTCTCGGGGCCCACCGACCGGGCCTCCCAGGCCATCGCCCGGGCTCGCTTCGCGATCTACGGGACCAGCACCTATCCCGACGCCACGTTCTCGCTGCGCCTGTCCTACGGGACCGTGGAGGGCTGGACCTATCAGGGGGCGACCGTGGCCCCCTTCACCTACCTCCGCGGCCTCTACGAGCGGGCCACCGGCCAGGAGCCCTACGCCCTGGCCCCGAGCTGGCTGGCGGGCAAGGCCAGGCTCGACCTCGACACGGTGTTCGACATCTCGACCTCGAACGACATCATCGGCGGCAATTCCGGTTCGCCCCTGATCAACGCCCGGGCCGAGGTGGTCGGCGCCATCTTCGACGGCAACATCCATTCGCTGGGCGGCGACTACGGCTACGACGGCGCGGTGAACCGGGCGGTGTCGGTCTCGACCGCCGCGATCACCGAGGCGCTCCTGAAGATCTACGACAAGCCGGAGATCGTGCGGGAGCTGACCGCGCGCTAGCCGTGGAGCTTGGTGGCCGTCTCCGCGACCAGCTTGCCCTGGAACCGGGCGCCGTCGAGTTCGCGGGCGCTGGGCTGGCGGGCGCCGTCGCCGCCGGTGATGGTGGTGGCGCCGTAGGGCGCGCCGCCGACCACTTCGTCCACGCCCATCTGCCCCTGATAGCTGTAGGGCAGGCCGACCACGATCAGGCCGAAGTGCAGCAGGTTGGTGATGATCGAGAACAGGGTGGTCTCCTGCCCGCCGTGCTGGGCGGCGGTGGAGGTGAAGGCGCCGCCGACCTTGCCGTTCAGCGTGCCCTTGGCCCACAGGCCCCCGGCCTGATCGAGGAAATTGGCCATCTGCGAGGCCATGCGGCCGAAGCGCGTGCCGGTCCCGACGACGATGGCGTCATAGTTGGCCAGGTCGTCGATGGTGGCGATCGGCGCCTTCTGGTCGAGCTTGTAGTAGGAGGCCTTGGCGACTGCCTCGGGCACCAGTTCCGGAACCCGCTTGATATCGACCTGGGCGCCCGCGACCTGACGCGCGCCCTCGGCGACGGCCTCGGCCATGGCCTCGATATGCCCGTAGGCGGAATAGTAGAGCACCAGAATCCTGGCCATGGCGGTTCTCCAGCGGAATGACGTTCAGTTGCGACCATCGACGCAGGCGCCTGCCGAGGCAAGCTTAGCCCCGCGCCTTCACCCGCTTCATCACCCCCGAGAAGTTCAGCACCGGCCGGTCGCCCACCTTGGCGACCGCGCTGACGAACACCAGCGAACCGCCGGCGCGCAGCACCTGTCCGGTGGCCTCGACGATCTCGCCCTCGAAGGCCGGGCCGACGAATTCGCTGTTCATGCTCACCGTCACCGCCAGGTCGCCGCCGCGCCGGGGCATGGAGATGGCGAAGAGGCAGATGTCGGCGAAGGTCATCAGGCAGCCGCCGTGCACCGCCTTGCCGGGGTTGAGGTGCTTGGCCTCCACCTGGAAGGCGCAGCGCACGCCCCCGTCGGGATCGAGGCGGAAATAGAACGGCCCGTTGCGGCCGCCGAAGCCCTCGTCGCTGCGCCAGGTCATCCAGCCCGCGAAGGGGCCTTCGCTGACGGGGACGACCCGCGAGGCGCGTTCGTCGTCACCGCCCTTGGGGCCGTCCTGGGGTTCAGCCATAGGGTCCTCATGAAGGGCGCGGACTTGCGCGGACGGCCAACCGGAGTCAGCTAGGCCCCATGACCCTAACCGTTCCCGACGACAACGAGATAGACCCGGCAGCCGACGCTGCAAGCCCGGCGCCTCCTGGCCCGATCGAGACGGCCCTGTTCGCCTTGCTGGAAGCCCTGCCCCCCGGCAAGAGCGTGTCTCCCGAGGATGTGGCCCGCGCGGTGGACGTCGCGGGCTGGCGCCGGGTGCTGGGGAAGGTGCGCGCGACGGCGGTGGGACTGGCGCGGCAGGAGCGGTTGGTGATCCTGCGCCACAACAAGCCGGTCGATCCCGGCAATTTCAAAGGCGTCTACCGCCTTCGTTTGCCGGACGCAGCCCCTACATAGGCTCGATGTCGCTCGAGGCCCTGCTCACGGAGATTAGCGCCTGCCGGGCCTGCGCCGCCGAGCTGGCGCACGAGCCCCGGCCGGTGGTGATGGTCACGTCCAAGACGCGCCTCCTCATCTGCGGCCAGGCGCCGGGCCGAAAGGTCCATGAGAGCGGCCTGCCCTTCACCGACGCGTCCGGGGACCGGTTGCGGGACTGGCTGGGCGTCGACCGCGAGACCTTCTACGACCACCCGGCGATCGGGGTGGCGGCCATGGCCTTCTGCTTTCCGGGGACCAACCCCAAGGGCGGGGACTATCCCCCGCCGCCGCGCTGCGCGAGCCTTTGGCGAAAGCGCCTGATCGGCGAGCTGCCGAAGGTCGAGCTGACCCTCCTGGTCGGCTGGCACGCCCAGGTCTGGGCCCTGGGCGACAAGGCGCACCGATCGATGACGGAAACCGTGATGCACTGGCGGGATTATCTTCCCGACATGATCCCCATGCCGCACCCCTCCTGGCGCAACACCGCCTGGCTGAAGCGCAATGGCTGGTTCGAGGACGAGGTTGTCCCGTACCTGCGCGCCCGCACCGCGGCGATGCTCGCCGCATGAGGCGCCGGCGCTTCCTGTCGGGGGTCGGACTGCTCGGGCTGCAAGGCGCCTGCGCGCCCTTGGTGCAGCAGGCCGGCCGGCCCGACCTCGGCTTCTCCGGCGCCCGGCTGGAGGCGGACGCCATGGTCTCCTTCGACGGGACCCGCCTGCCCATGACCGTGTGGAAGGCGGCCGAGGAGCCCTGGGCGGTGATCGTCGGCCTGCACGGGATGAACGACTACGCCCAGGCCTTCACCCTCGCCGCGCCGTGGTGGGCGCAGCAGGGGATCACCACCTACGCCTACGACCAGCGGGGCCAGGGGCGGGGGCCGAACCGCGGCGTCTGGGGCGGCGACACCCTTCTGACCGAGGACGTGCGCACGGCGGCGGCGCTCGCCCGGGCCCGCCATCCCAAGGCGATCCTCTGCGTCATGGGCCACTCGATGGGCGGGGCGGTGGCGGTCGCCGCCTTCGCCTCCGACCGTCCGCCCGACGCCGACCGGCTGATCGTCGCGGCCCCCGCGGTCTGGGGCTGGAGCCGCCAGGCCATCCCCAATCGCCTGGCCCTGTGGATCGCCGCCCACGTGGCGCCGGGCAGCACCATAGCCGCGCCGGACTGGCTGGCCCGCCGCATCCGCGCCTCGGACAACATCGAGATTCTGCGCCAGATGGGGCGCGACCCGAACATGATCTGGAAGACCCGGATCGACGCGGTCTACGGCCTGGTGAAGCTGATGCAGCGGGCGGACGAGCAGATGGGACGTTTGCGCGCGCCCACCCTGATGCTCTACGGCGCCAAGGACCAGATCATCCCCAAGGAGGCGGCGTTCCACGCGGCGCGGGAGCTGAAGCCGCCCCAGCGCACCGCCTATTACCCGGACGGCTGGCACCTCCTCACCAGGGACCTGCAAGGTCCGGTTGTGTGGCGAGACGTCGAGGCATTCCTGCGGGACCCCCGCGGCCCCTTACCCTCAGGCGCCCCCCCTAGTCCGGGGGCGCCCGCCTGACGTGCGTCCGTCATTAAGTCCGGCGCGCGAATAATTCGTGCGATAAGTCGTGTTGACCGCACAACTGCCCCCTTGCTGTTTGCCTTAGCATTGCTCACTTACGGAGCGGGCAAGCGCTGCCGTTGCGGGCGGCGGCGCGTGGGGACGGCCCAGGGGACATCGGGTGAAAATTTCTACGGGCATAGCTAGGGCCGGCCTTCTGGCGGCGGCGGGACTGTTCGCCCTGGGGGCGAGCGCCTGTTCGGGCGCCAAGACCGAGAAGAAGGCCGACCCGCCGCTCGCCGTCAGCTTCGGCCACGTGGAGATGCGCCCGCTCAACGGCGGCCTCAGCGCCTCCGGCCTGCTGGTCTCCCGCGAGGAGGCCGCCGTCTCGTCCGAGCTCTCCGGCTATCGCGTCGCCCAGGTTCGGGTGGAGGAGGGGGCCTGGGTCAAGGCCGGTGAGGAGCTCGCGCGCCTCGACGACACCCTGATCCGTTCGCAGATCGACCAGCAGACCGCCGCCGTGCTGCAGCAGGAGGTCGCCGCCGAGCGCGCCGACGCCGAGGCCAAGCGCGTCGAAGGCCTCGATAACCAGGGCGTGCTGTCCCAGGAGGCCATCGTCGAGCGCCGCATGGCCGCACGCTCGGCCCGCGCCGGGGTGGCCTACGCCCAGGCCCAGCTCAACGACCTGAAGACCCGCCAGACGCGCATGGTCATCCGCGCCCCGGTCTCGGGCCGGGTGCTGGAGCGGACCGTGCGCCCGGGCGACACCGCATCGCCGGGATCGACCATGTTCCGTATCGCCCGCGACGGTCTCGTCGAGCTCGACGCCGAGGTGCCGGAATCCGACCTGGCCAACATTCATCCCGGCGACCGCGCCCAGGTGGCGCTGCCCTCCGGCGCCACGGTCGACGGCTCGGTGCGGCTGGTCAGTCCCCGCGTCGAGGTCCAGACCAAGCTCGGCCATGTGCGAATCTCCCTGCCGACCCGTCCGGACCTGCGCAGCGGGGGCTTCGGCAAGGCGGTGTTCACCTCGGTCTCCCGTCCCGCGCCGGTGGCGCCCGAGGCGGCCATCCGCTTTGACGCCGACGGGCCGTCGCTGATCGTCATCCAGCCCGACAACACCGTGCGCCGGGTGCCCGTGCGCACCGGCCGCCGCGCCGAAGGCTATGTGGAGCTGACCCAGGGGCCGCCCCCGGGTTCGCGGGTGGCCCTCGGGGGGTCGGCATTCGTGCTCGAGGGCGATAAGGTGAACCCGGTTGCGGCCGGGGGCGCGGCTGCTGCTGCGAGGAGCGCTTCGCGATGAGACTCCCGATATCAGCCTGGGCGATCCGCAACCCGATGCCGGTTGCGCTGCTGTTCGTCGCCCTGACGCTGGTCGGGCTGATCGCCTTCACCCAGCTGCCGATCAAGCAGTTCCCGAACATCAACTTCCCCGCCGTGACCGTGACGGTCTCGCAGCGCGGCGCCGCGCCCTCCGAGGTCGAGAGCCAGATCACCCGGCCGGTCGAGAACGCCATCGCCAGCCTGCCGGACATCCAGCAGATCACCTCCAACGTCTCCCTCGGCTCCTCCACCAGCGTGGTCGAGCTGAAGCTCGGCACCGACCTGCAGAAAGCCACGGACGACATCCGCACCGCGGTCGACCGCATCCGGGTCAACCTGCCCGCCGGCATCGACCCGCCGAACGTCCAGCGGGTGGAGTTCAACGATGGCGACGAGGTCCTGACCTATTCGGTGACCGCCGCGGCCATGTCGACGCCGGAGCTGTCCTGGTTCGTCGACGACACCATCAGCCGCGCCCTGCAGGCGGTGAAGGGCGTGGCCAATGTGCGCCGGAACGGCGGGGTGGACCGCGAGATCAACGTCACCCTGCTCCCCGACCGGATGGCGGCCTTCAACGTCACCGCGCCCCAGGTCAACGACGCCCTGCGCACCTTCAACACCGACGAGACCGGCGGCCGGGCCAATGTGGGCGGCCGCGAGCAGACCGTCCGCGTGCTGGGCCAGGGCGCGACCGTCGAGGCGATCCGCAACCTGACCATCGCCTCGGGCGCCCGCTACGTGAAGCTCTCCGACGTGGCCGAGGTCGGCGACGGCTCGGCGGAGGTCCGGGGCCTTGCGCGGGTGAACGGGCGGCCGGCGGTGATCTTCACCGTCGTCAAGACCAGCGACACCAGCGACGTGGCCGTGGAGAAGGCGGTCCACGAGGCGGTCGCCAAGCTGGTCACCCAGTACAAGGACGTGAAATTCGAGGAGGTGTTCTCCGGCGCCAAGGCGACCCGGCTGAATTTCAACTCCACGATCGACGTCCTGCTCGAGGGCATGGTCCTGGCGGCCATCGTGGTCTGGCTGTTCCTGCGCAACTGGCGGGCCACGGCCATCGCGGCCATCGCCATGCCCCTGTCGCTGATCCCGACCTTCGCGGCGATCGCGGTCATGGGCTTCAGCCTGAACATGATCACCTTGCTGGCCCTGACCCTGGTGATCGGCATCCTGGTCGACGACGCCATCGTCGAGATCGAGAATATCGAGAAGCGGATCGAGCGCGGCCAGACGCCCTATCGCGCGGCCCTGATCGGCGCGGACTCCATCGGGCTGGCGGTGGTCGCGACCACCTCGGCGATCGTGGTGGTGTTCACCCCGGTCTCCTTCATGTCGACCATCATCGGCCAGTTCTTCAAGGAGTTCGGCCTGACCGTCGCCGTGGCGGTGCTGTTCTCCCTCCTGGTCGCGCGCCTGCTGACGCCCCTCCTGGCGGCCTATTTCCTCAAGCCCGCCAAGGACCCCCATCCGCCTCGGCCGCTGCCGCGCTTCTACGCCAAGACCCTGGACTGGGCCCTGGAGCACAAGTGGCTCGCCGCCGGCGTCGGCGCCCTGGTGTTCTTCGCCTCCATCGGCCTGGCCAGCATCCTGCCGACGGGCCTGACCCCGACCCAGGACGACGGCTACTTCCAGCTTAATATCGAGGGCCCCCCCGGCACGACCCTGCCGGAGATGGAGCGGGCCATCCAGGCGACCACGCGGGCGATCATGGCCAAGCCGGACGCCGAGCGGGTGATCGCCTGGGTCGGCGGCGCGGACCTGCGCTCCGGCGGCGCCACGGTGGTGCTGAAGGACAAGCGCAAGCTGACCACCGACGAGTTCAAGGAGCTGGTCCGCCCCGACCTGCGCGGCGTGGCGGACGTGCGGGTCACCACCGGCCAGAGCTGGGGCTCCACCGCCATGCAGGTTGTGCTGGCCAGCGAGGACGGCCCGGCCCTGGAGAAGATCCAGAACACCCTGATGCGGGAAATGAAGTCGATCCCCGAGCTTTCCGACGTGCGCTCCTCGCCCCCGCCGCCCAGCCCCGAGCTGGTGATCCGGCCCAAGCTGGACGAGGCCGCGCGCCTGGGCGTCTCGCCCCAGGCCCTCGCCAACGTCATCCGCGTGGCGACCATCGGCGAAATCGACGCCCTCTCCGCCAAGTTCTCGGAAGGCAAGCGCCGCCTGCCGATCCGTGTACGCCTGCCCGATGACGCCCGCAGCAACCTGTCGGTGATCGAGAACCTGCGCGTGCCGACCGCGATGGGCTCGTCCACCACCCTGGCCAGCGTCGCCGACATCTCCTTCCAGGCCGGTCCCGCGCGGATCGTGCGCCTCGGCCGCGAGCGCCAGCTCTCCGTCCTGGCCGACCGCCAGGGCCTCAGCCTCGGCCAGGCCATGGACAAGGTGAAGGCGCTTCCGGTGATGAAGAGCCTGCCGGCCAGCGTCCACACCCCGGACGTGGGCGAACAGGAGCGCTATCGCGAGCTGATCACCGGCTTCGGCGGGGCGATCGTCGCCGGCATCGCCTTGCTCTACGCAGTGCTGTGTCTGCTGTTCGGCAGCTTCTTCAAACCGATCACCATCCTTGCCGCCCTGCCGCTTTCCACCGTCGGCGCTTTCCTGGGACTCCTGGTCATGGGGCTGGAGATCAGCCTGCCGGTGTTCATCGGCATGCTGATGCTGCTGGGCGTGGCGGCCAAGAACTCCATCCTGCTGGTCGAATTCGCCATCCAGGAGGAGAAGGCCGGGCGGACGGTCAACCAGGCCCTGCGCAACGCCTGCCGCGAGCGGGCCCGTCCCATCGTCATGACCACCGTGGCCATGGCCGCCGGCATGATGCCCACGGCCCTCGCCCTGGGAGAGGGCTCCGAATTCAGCCAGCCCATGGCCGTGGCCGTGGTCGGGGGCCTGATCTCCTCGACGGCCCTGTCGCTGGTCCTGGTGCCGGTGGTCTACGAGTTCGTCGATGCGTTCGAGACCTGGCTCGCGCCCAAGCTCGGCCGCTTCGCCACGCCCAAGCAGCCCGGCGACGACGCGCCGATCCGGCCGGAGGAAATTCTCACCTCCGACGTCGAGACCCCGGCGCCGTCGGTCGTGCCTTCGCCGCGCGCCGCGGAGTAGGCGGCTCAGCCTTCCCGCATCGACGGCAGGGACAGGCCCGATACCGGGGCGGTCGAGAGAAGTTCGCGGCGGAAGCGGAACAGCTCGGCTGGGCGCCCGCCCGTCTCCACGTCGAACCGGCCGAGGCCCTCGACCAGTCCCGTGCGCTCGACCATGCGGCGGAAGTTCTGCTTGTGCAGGGGCGCGCCGGTGATGGCCTCGACCGTGCGCTGCAGGTCCGAGAGGGTGAAGGCCGCGCCCAGCAGCTCGAACACCACCGGGCGGTACTTCAGCTTGCCGCGCAGGCGCGCCAGCCCCGTGGCCAGGATGCGGCGGTGGTCGGAGACCATGGGCTCGCCCAGCGCCGGGTGGAAGCCGGCCGGCTCCGGCGCCTCCAGCCCCCGCGCGCGGCGGCGGTCACGTTCGGCCTCGGCGGCCAGGCCCGCCTCGTAGAGCAGCTCATAGCGGTCCAGCACCCGCTCCTCGTTCCAGGGCGCGCCGTCGAGGGCGAACAGCAGCCGCGCCCTCGCCAGGGCCTGCTCCACCGCCGCCTCGCCCTTGAGCTGGGCGGCCCATTTGCGCAGGGCCGGCGCGATCACCTCGTCGAGCACCGCCGGCCTTCCCCCCCGCCAGTCCTCCCACGGGAAGAAGCGGGTCCAGTTGGCCCAGTCGGCGGCCAGGCGGTCGGTCTCCTCGGCCACCGGGGTCAGGGCGAGGTAGCCCACCGAGACGATCCGCGGCGCATCCGCCCCCGCCCCGTCGCCGAGGTCGGCCAGGGGCGCGTCCCGCCCCTTGTCGCCGAAGGTGTAGAGCTGCTCGACATAGCCGATCTCGAAGCCGGTCTGCTCGGTCACGAAGGCCCTGAGCGCCAGCTCGAAGGTGCGGTGGCCCACCGGATCGAAGGAGCCCGAGGGCAGGCCCGCCAGGGGCCCGGCCCGCACCGTCAGCACGGCGGCCTCGCCCTCGCCGCGCATGGCCATGACCACGGCCGAGAGGCCGATCACCACCGAGGCGTTCAGGGGGAGGGGGTTCACGGGAGGCGCGCGCACGGGCTGGGGCCTATTCGGTGTCGAAGGCGGGGGCGATCCCCACCGCCTCGGCCAGGGTGCGGAAGCGCTCCAGGTAATGCGCCTGGGCGGCGGCCGGGGCCAGGGGCTCGATGGTCAGGCTGTAGCGGGCGGGGGGTTTGCCGAACAGCTTCAGGGCCTCGGCCGACGAGAAGCCGGCCAACTGAACCGCCTCGAAGAAGGCCGAGGTGCGGTCGGCGCTTTTCAGCAGGGTCTTGATCTCCGCCGGCAGCTTCGCGGGCAGGCCGAAGCGCAGGTGGATCGCCCCCTCCAGCCGCGCCTCGAAGGTCTTGTAGCCGTCCCCCAGCACCGCCTTGAAGGGAGAGATCATGTCGCCGATCACATATTCCGGGGCGTCGTGCAGCAGGGCGGCCAGCCGCCAGCGCGCCGATAGGCCCGGCCGCATGTGGGCCGCGATCTCCTCCACCACCATCGAGTGCTGGGCCACCGAGAAGGCGTGCTCGCCCACCGTCTGGCCGTTCCAGCGGGCCACCCGCGCCAGGCCGTGGGCGATGTCCTCGATCTCGATGTCGAGGGGAGAGGGGTCGATCAGATCGAGCCGGCGCCCCGACAGCATGCGCTGCCAGGCCCGCGCCTCCACGGCTCGCCCGCCTTGCAGCCCTTTCGACACCTAAACGTTCCTTGTAACGGGCCTTGACCTAGCTCAAGGAGCTTTGCACTGGCCCATGGTCAGCGGAAGATCAATCATCCGTCGGACATGTCGGGGGAGCCGAAACGATGAGTTGGGTGCGAATCCTGGCGCCGTTGACCGGCGCGGACGCCGATACGGCGACCCTGGCGGCCGCCGCAGCCCTGGCCGAGCCTTTCGGCGCCGAGGTCGAGGCCGCCTTCGCCCCGGCGGACGCCGCCGACCTGACGCCCTGGATGGGCGAGGGTTTCATGGGCGGGGTCCAGGTCACCGCCTTCGAGAGCCTGCGACAGGCCGCGGCTGAGGGCGAGAAGTCCGCCCGCCGCCAGTTCGACGCCCTGAGCTACGCCAAGAAGGGCTTCCGGGTGCTGGAATCCCCGGTCTGGTCGTCCCTCGACATGGAGGCCCGCCTCGCCGACGTGGTGGTGTTCGGCGCCGATCCCGCCCGCGGCCGCGGCCCCCTGGTGGAATCCTTCCAGCGCATCCTCATGGAGGAGCAGCGGCCGGTTTACCTGAACCGCGGCCTGCCCGATCCCACGGCCCTGGCGGCCGTCGCCTGGGACGGGGGCAAGGAGGCGACCCGCGCCGCCCGCATCGCCGTTCCCTGGCTGCAGAAGTGCGGGGAGGTGGTGATCTTCACCGCCCCGGCCGCCACGCCCCGCAGCTTCGAGGCAGACCGGCTGGTGGAGTTCTTCGCCGCCCGCGGGGTCAAGGCTCACGTCGAGATTCTCAAGCAGACCGGCGACGCCGGCCCCATGCTGATCCAGGCGGTCAAGTCCGCCGGCGCCAAGCTCTTGGTCGCCGGCGCCTTCGGCCACCCCCGCTTCCAGCAGTTCATCTTCGGCGGCACTACCCGCACCCTGATGCACGAAGAGAACGCGCCCTCGCTGTTTCTCTCCCACTGACCCCTAGGAGTTCCTGCTCATGAGCTTGAGCCGTATCGTCATGCGCCTTGCGCGCAACCCGGGCACCGAGTTCGCCGACGGCGACGACCACCGGGGCTACACCCTGGTCGCCCCGCTCACGGCCGACGGCCATCTGGACGAGCAGGCGTTCAAGGCCGCCCGCGCGGACTGCACCGTGCGCCGGTTCGCCCCCGATGAGGATCCGGCGGAGGGCCGCCTGGCCCGCAAGGGCGAGCGCTGGTTCTTCGACTACGACGACGCGGACTCGGCCGACGACGAGCCGGTCTACCGCCTCGGCCAGCACACCTTCGGCCTGGGCGAATACGTCAGCGTCACCGACGAGGACGGCCGCCTCCTGACCTACAAGGTGACCGAGGTCGCCGCGCTCTAACTCGAAGTCTAGAACAGCAGAACGCCCGCCCCCGCGTCAGGCAGGGGCGGGCGTTCGCATGTCAGGGCTCGACTTTGGGGTTCAGCGGATCAGGTGATGCGCTTGACGGAAACCGGGTCGCTGGCGGGGAAGGTTTCCTCCACGCCCTCGTCCAGGAGTTCTTCCTGGTGGGCGTTCACATCGTCGTTCGCCTCGCGGGCCTTGGCGATGTCGTGGTCGGCGTCGGGGTTCTTGGCAGGCTTCTCGCCGGCCTGGTTGAAAGTGCGTTCTTCGGGTTTCACGATGGTTTTCTCCTTGTAGTCCAGCTCTTCCAGATCACGATCGGAGAGCACGTCGGATTCCATGTCGCGGGCCGAGGCAGCGGCCCCCTGGGCGTTGCTGAGGTCGCCCGCGTAGACCAGCTCGACCTCGTCCGATCCGCCCCTGCCCAGCCCGCTGGCCGGCTGCGCCAGGTAGGCTTGGGCGCCGCGGCGGAACAGGTTGTCGTCCTCGATGTCGGCGTCGTCCTGGTTGGACTCGCGTTCGGCGGCGACGATCTCCGCGTCGGACATCTCCTCGGCGATGAGGGCCTCGTCATCGTCGTCGTCGCCCACCGCGGAGGTGGCGTCATAGACCTCGGGCAGCTCCTCCAGGGCCTCCAGGTCGGGACCGCCGGTGCGCAGCTCGTCGATATTGGTGTTGTCTTCGTCGAAGACCTCGGACTGGTCCTGGTCGTCCGGCTCGGGCAGATCGGCCATAGGGGTTCGCTCCACCTGGCGAAGCTTGTCGCCTTCGGGAGTCAAACTCTGGGGTGCGGCTTCCGTTCCGGCTCAGCCCCCAGTCTTAGGGCCGGCTTCAGGCCTGCTTCAGGCCTTTGGGGGATAGGTCTCGGCGAGGGCCACGGCGACCTCTTGCATCACCGGATCCCAGTTGTTGTAGCCCGGCGGGTTGAACACCCGGACCTGCGGATACCAGGGATAGTGGCCGGAACCGAGCTTGGGCCAGGCGCCGGGGGTGGAGATCATCCAGACCGGCGCGCCGCAGGCGGCGGCGATGTTGGTGGTGGCGTTGGCCGGGCCGACCACCAGGTCCATGGCCGAGGTCAGGGCGGCCACATCGTCCAGGTCGGCCTTGAGGTCGATCCCCGGCGGGTTCCAGATATCGATCCCCATGTCGCGGGCCATCGCCAGCTCGTCGTCGCAGTCGCCGTACTGCAGGTTGACGAAGCGCAGGCCGGGGGTGTCGAGCACCGGGCGCCACTGCTCGAAGGGGGAGAAGTAGCGCATGCGCCCGGAGTTGTTCTTCAGGCTCTTCCACAGGACGCCGACCTTGGGCGCGTCGCCCAGCTCGGCCAGGATCGCGCGCCAGTGCTCGACCCGCTCGGGGTCGGGGACCAGATAGCTGGTGCGCTCGGGGAAATCCTCCACCGAGCGGCGGAAGCGGCGCAGCGGTGAGGCGAGGGGCGTCCAGATGTCGATCTGTTCGAAGCCGCCCGCATCATCGATGAAGGGCATCCCGCGGACCACGTGGTGGTTGACCCGGTAGGTTACGTGGCTCCCGACGACGGCCTTGGGGAAGGAGCGCTGCATCAGGGGGACCAGGCGCGGCTCGACCGCCAGCCACAGCTTGCCCTTGGGGCCCAGCGACTTGATCAGGTCAGGCAGGACGCCGGCGAACATCACCTCGTCCCCCAGGCCCTGCTCGCCGATCACCAGCAGGCTCTTGCCCTTCAGCTCGGAGTCGGGCGTCCAGGAGGGCCGGTCCACCAGGAAGTGGGTCACGTCGGCGAAGTTGACGTTCAGCCGCTCCTCATAGGCGTCCCACCCTTCGCCCAGCCGCCCGCAGGACAGCAGAAGGCTGGAGCGCGCCAGCTTCATCATGGCGACTTCGCTCTCCAGCACGACGCCGGGGATCGCCTTTTCCACGTCGTCGAGGCCGCCCAGGGCGTCGCCCAGCTGCGCGCGGGCGTTGCCGCGGTTGTAGCGGGCCTTGGCGTGGCTCTCGTCGAGCCGCAGCGATTCGTCGAAGAAGGTCACACCCTCCGCCAGGTCGCCCTGCTCGACCAGGATGCTGCCGAGGGTGTTCCACAGCATGGCCTTGTCGGGGTGGGCGTAGATCGCGGGGCGGATGACCTCGATCGCGTCGTTGAAACGCATCTCGTCGCGCAGGGCGCAGGCCAGGTTGTTGGCGCCGTCGGGCGAGCCGGGGTTGCGCGCGAGGAAGTAGGAGAAGAACCGGGAGGCCATCTCCTTCATGCCCATGCGGAAGGCCAGCCGGCCGAGGTCGTTGGCGATCTCCGAATTGTCCGGGTCGAGCAGGATCGCGCTCTCGAAGCACTTCAGAGAGGTCAGGAAGTCGCCGGTCTGTTCGCGGGCGATGCCTAAGAGCTGCCAGGCCAGGGCGCTGCGCTCGTCGATCTCGAGGGCCTTGGTGGCCCAGTTGGTGGCCGACTGCGGCTGGTCCGCCTGGATGTCGAGGATGGCCTGGTGCAGGTACGGGTTCAGCGCCTGGGCCTTGAGCTCGGCGACGGCGTCGTTCAGGCGCGCCAGGGCCCGGGTCTGGTCGGTGTCGACCGAAGAGGGCGCGGTCAGCGGCGCGCCGGCCGGGCGGGCGACCATGACTACCGGCTGGGCGCTTGGGGAATCCGACGTCGGCAGCGGCGAGGCTTTCAACGATTTCGCGGCCATGACTATCCTCGATGCGCGGCTTCTGCCGACTCAGACAGCCCATCAAGCCAGGATCATGCTTAAGGCATCGCTAAGGAAGCGCGTGCGAGGCGCGATCCTAAACACGGCGTTAACCACGTTTCCCCTAATGCTCGGCTGCGCGCCCGGGCCTGGCATAAGGCCGCGCCGGGCTGCGGGAGGGGAGTGGCGGCCCATGCCTTTGAAATTGTCGCTTAAGCCGGGTGAGAAATTCGTCCTGAACGGGGCCGTGGTGCAGAACGGCGATCGCCGCGGCGTGCTCGTGCTTCAGAACAAGGCCTCGGTTCTTAGGGAAAAAGACATCATGCAGGCCGAGGATGCGACCTCGCCGGCCCGCCGCGTCTACTTTCCGGTAATGATGATGTATTTGGATGAGGCCGGAGCCGCCCGCTACTACGACGAGTTCGTGAAGCGGGTGGGAGAGTTCATGGGGGTGATCCGCAACCCGGACGTCCTCGCTGAATGCGTCGGCATTTCGAAGCATCTGCTGGCGCGCGAGTACTACAAGGCGCTGATGGCCTGCCGGAAGTTGATCGAGTACGAGGACGAGAGGATCGGCCAGAATGTCGTTACAGGCGTACCAGCAAGCCGCGCAGCAGGCTGAGAACCCTCGTGACACGGAGTATCGCCTGTTCGGCGAGGTGACCCGCGCGCTGATGAAGGCGTCCGAGGCGGATCCCCTCGACATCAAGACCAGGATCGACACTCTCGACTGGAACCGGCGCCTGTGGTCGGCCCTGGCTTCCGACTGCGCGCGCGAAGAAAACGCCCTGCCCGAGGCGGTCCGGGCCACGATCATCACCCTCAGCCTGTGGGTCAACAGCCACTCCAGCGAGGTCATGCGCCGGGTGGAGAGCTTCCAGCCCCTGATCGAGGTCAACCGCCTCATCATGCAGGGCCTGTCGGGACAAACCGAAGCGGCCTGATTCGGCGGCCCGCTTTGTGCGGCCGAGGGCCTGGGCGGCTAGGCCGCACCGTAAAATATTGAACTAGAAGACTTTCTTAACCTTAAGGCCGTGCCGCCGCCTGCTCGCCAGGCGTGCGGCTCTGCACGTTTGGCGTGCGGGCCCAGGGCGGACCGGCAGGAATGACCGCGATTGCCCGGCAACTTCTGCCGGTCGGAGTCCGGCCCGGCAAATTCGGCCGACTTTCCACATGGTTAACTTCAATAAAAACAACAATGTATCGGAAATTCTGGAGGCGGGGAAACTGGCCCGCGTCTTGCTTCAAAGGCCAACGGGCAAAACGCCCTCGGCTGTCAAAATGACGCCGGACACCTGAGAAAAGGAACTCCGTGCCATGGCGCTCAATAGCGTTAACACGAATTCGGGCGCGCTTATCGCCCTCCAGAACCTCAACGTCACCAACGAGTCGCTGATCACCACCCAAAACCGGGTCAACACCGGGATGAAGGTGGCCAGCGCCAAGGACAACGGCGCCATCTGGGCCATCGCCCAGAACCAGCGCTCGATCATCAGCTCCCTCGACGCCGTGAAGGACTCGCTGCAACGCGGTCAGTCGATCGTCGACGTGGCTGTGTCCGCCGGCGAAACCGTTTCGGATCTGCTGAGCCAGATGAAGGCCAAGGCCCTGGCGGCCAAGGACCAGACCCTGGACACCGCCAGCCGGACCGCCCTG
>CANJID010000049.1 GCA_947474395.1 Caulobacterales bacterium | reverse complement strand
GCCCACATCCGCACCCTGCTGCTGACCTTCTTCTATCGGCAGATGCCGGAGGTGATCGACCGGGGCTACCTCTACATCGCCCAGCCGCCGCTCTACAAAGCGGCCAAGGGCAAGTCGGCGCGCTACCTCAAGGACGACGCCGAGATGGAGGCCTTCCTGTTCGACGAGGGCGCCGACGGGGCGGTGCTCGACCTGCCGAGCGGCGAGCGGATCACCGGCGCGGACCTGTCGCGGCTGGTGCGCGAATCCCGCAACGCCAAGAGCCTGATCGACCGGCTGTCGAACCGCGCGCCCGCCTTCGCGGTGGAGCAGGCGGCCCTGGCCGGCCTGTTCGCCGCCGATCCCGACTCGGTGAAAACCGCCGTCCGGCTCGACCTCTACGCCGAGGAAGGCGACGGGCGCTGGACCGGCGAGCCGGCGGTGGACGGCGCGGGCCAGGGCCACGGCCCCGGCGGCTTCGTCTTCGCCCGCGTGCGGAGGGGCGTCTCCGAGCGGATCGTGCTGGACGACCTCCTGCTCCACTCCGCCGACGCCCGGCGGCTGGCCGAACGAGCGGTCCCCCTGGCCGAGACCTTCGCCGGCCTGGCGACCTTCCGCCGCAAGGAGAAGGTGGCCACCGTGCGCGGCCCCCTCGACCTCATCGGCGCCGTGCTCGACGCGGGCCGCAAGGGCCTCTCCATCCAGCGCTACAAGGGCCTGGGCGAGATGAACCCCGAGCAGCTGTGGGAAACCACCCTGGACCAGAACGCCCGCACCCTGTTGCAGGTGAAGGTCAACCACGCGGACGACGCGGACGGCCTCTTCACCCGGCTGATGGGCGACCTGGTCGAGCCGCGCCGTGAGTTCATCCAGGAGAACGCCCTGGACGCGGCGGTGGACGTCTAGGGCCGGCCGGGCGCGCTCGTCAGACCCCATGCCCGCCCCGTCCGACGCCATCCTCTCGGTCGAGAGCCTCGCCAAGTCGTTCCGGGACCTGACCGCGGTCGACGGGATCAGCTTCCATGTGGCGCCGGGTGAGATCGTGGGCCTTGTCGGTCCCAACGGCGCCGGCAAGACCTCGACCATCAACATGATCCTCGGGGTCCTGGCCCCCACCTCTGGGCGTATCGAGATCGAGGGCGTGGACCTCGCCCGCCAGCGCAGCCGGGCGCTCGCCCGCACCAATTTCGCCGCCGTCTACGCGCCCCTCCCCGGCAACCTCACCGTCGAGCAGAACCTGCGTGTATTCGGCCGGCTCTATTCGGTCCCGGCCCTGGCCGAACGGATCGAGGAACTGCTGGCGAGCTTCGACCTGGCCAAGTACCGCAGGACCAAGGCCGGGGTGCTATCCTCGGGCGAACAGACCCGCCTGAGCCTCGCCAAGGCCATGCTGAACCGGCCGCGCCTCTTGCTGCTCGACGAGCCCACCGCCTCGATCGACCCCTCCAGCGCCCGCGACATCCGCGCCGGCATCGAGGACTTCGTCAAAGCCGGCCACTGCGGCGTCCTGTGGACCAGCCACAACATGTACGAGGTGGAGGCGGTCTGCGACCGGGTGCTGTTCCTCTCCCGGGGGCGCATCCTGCTGCAGGGGGACCCGAAGACCCTGCCCGAGGCGCACGGCGCGGCGAGCCTGGACGATCTCTTCGTCGCCGTGGCCCATGAAGCCCTGCGCGACGAGCGGGCCGAGCAGGAGCGTGCGTCATGAACGGCTCGCGCATCGGCGCCATCGTGCTGCGCCAGATCTATCTCTACCGGGGCAGCCCGCAGCGGATCCTGCCCATGTTCGCCTGGGTGGCCATCGACATCCTGCTTTGGGGCTTCATCACCCGCTACCTGAACACCGTCGCCCATTCGGGCTTCGACTTCGTGCCCCAGCTCCTGGGCGCGGTGCTCCTGTGGGACTTCCTCACCCGCGTGATGCAGGGGGTGACCATGGCCTTCTTCGAGGACGTCTGGTCGCGCAACTTCCTCAACTTCTTCGCCGCGCCCCTCACCACCTCCGAGTATCTGGCCGGGCTGGTGATCACGGGCGTAGCCACCAGCCTCATGGGCCTGGTCGTCATGCTTGGCCTGGCCTGGGGGGCGTTCGGCCTGTCGTTTATCGGCTACGGCGCTGCGCTCGCGCCATTCCTGATGGTGCTGTTCCTGACCGGCATAGCCCTCGGCGTCGCGGCCACGGCCATAGTGCTGCGCCTGGGCCCCGCCTCGGAGTGGCTGATCTGGCCGATCCCCTCGCTGATCTCGCCCTTCGTCGGGGTCTTCTACCCGATCACCGTCCTGCCCTCCTGGATGCAGGCGATCTCCAAGGTCCTGCCGCCGTCCTATGTGTTCGAGGGCATGCGCGCGGTGGTGACCGGCAAGCCCGCGCCCTGGGACCAGCTGGCCATCGGCGCAGGCTTGGCCGTGGTGATGCTGGGCCTAGCCTGCCTGCTATTTGCGTCCGTCTACCGGCACGCCATCCGCACTGGCCTCATCGCCCGCTACAGCGCCGAGAGCGTTTCCTGAGGCGTCTGCTCCGTCGGTATCCGCCCGCGGCGCCATCCAGGTAACGAGATCCCAGGCATTGCGGATGCCAAGCAGCAACAGGCTGAGCGCCAGCACCCCGGTCGCATCCACCGCCCAGCCGCTGCTGCTCCACAGGCCCGTGGCGACCGCTCCCAGACCCGCGTAGAGCACCGCGGGAAGGGCTCCGTAGGCCCAGAAATCGGTCCAGTGCGGCGGCTCCTGGCTGGTCGTGCGGAACTTACGGATGCCGAGAGCGGCGTGAACGGCGTTGACCAGGCCCGCCACGGCGCAAGTCCCCACCACCAGCACCGCCGTCCAGGCCGCCAGCCGGGGCGCGGTCGCCAGCGCGCCGATCGTCAGCACGACGGCGAAATGGACGGCCGTGGGAGTCATGTAGAGGCTGACCCCCATCATGGCGCGCGAGCGCTCGTAGCCCTGGGTCAGGGTAACCACCACGAACAGGAGCCCGATCAGGGCGCCAGCGGCGGATCCGACCACCAGATAGTATTCGCTCCAACCCTCGAACATGCCGTTCTCCGCCCGCTATCCTATTCCCGGCCCTCGCGCCCCACGCGTTTCCCGTCGACATAGACCGCCACCATGCGCCCGACGCGCGCGCCGTCGCGGCTGGGGTTCAGGACGATCTCGGCGTGGTCGCCGACCTTCACCGCGTCCACGGTCCAGCCCCGCGAGGTAAGCCGCCGAGGCCCCGCCCCCTCGACCATCCACTCGACCGTCTTGCCGTCTGGCCCCACGACCAGGAGTTCGATGGTGGAGTGCGGATCCTCCCAGGCGAAGGCCTTCACCGTCCCCTTCACGGTGACGTCCTTGTTCAGGTCGAAGCCCGTATAGGAGTGATGGGCCGAAGCGCCGCCGGCCGCGATGGTCAGCATCGCGGCGGCTATTCCTGTGGCGATCCCCAAGACGGCGCGCATGCGGCGAGCCTAGCCCATCCGGGCGCGCGAACCTAAGCGCGGCGGGACCAGCCGAAGTCGAGGATCAGGGCCTTCAGCTCGCCTTCCCCTACAGCCAGGGCGGCGTCCGCCAGGGAAAACCATTCGCGGCTGCGCTGGCCCTCTTCCAGCCAGTGCTCGTGCACCTCGTCGACCCGCATGGGGAAGACGGTGACCTCGCAGGGGACGAAGCTGCCGTCCTTGCGCTTCTTCATATAGCCGTAAGAGCCCAGCGGCTGATCCTCGGCCACGCCGGTCACCCCCGCCTCTTCCAGGGCCTCCTGTGCGGCGGCGGCGGCGGGGCTGCGGTCCTTCATCGGCCAACCCTTGGGGATGATCCAGCGCTTGGTCTCCCGCGAGGTGACCAGCAGCACCTGGACGCCGTCCGCTTCCCGATAGGGAAGCACGCCGTACTGGACGCGGGCTGCGGCGTCCGGGGTATCGGTCGGGGCGTCGCTCATCCGCCGAACAGCTTGGCGAGGCTGTAGAACAGGGCGCCCAGCACGGCGGCCGCCGGCATGGTCACGAACCAGGCGAAGACGATGTTCTTGGCGACATTCCAGCGCACCGCCGAAACACGGCGGGCGGAACCCACGCCGATGATCGCCCCGGTGATGGTGTGGGTGGTGGAGACCGGCACGCCTAACCCTGTGGCCATGAACAGGGTCGCCGCCCCCGCCGCCGAGGCGCAGAAGCCCTGCATGGGCGAAAGGCGGGTGATCTTGGAGCCCATGGTGTGAACAATGCGCCAGCCCCCGAACAGGGTCCCCAGGCCCATGGCCGCCTGGCAGGACAGCACCACCCACAGGGGCACGTTGAAGCCGCCGGGGCTGTAGCCGTGGGCGTAGAGCAGGACCGCGATGATCCCCATGGTCTTCTGGGCGTCGTTGCCGCCGTGGCCGAGGGAGTAGAGGGCCGCCGAGACGAACTGCAGCCGGCGGAAGGCCTTGTCGGCGAAGCGGGGCGTGGTCTTCACGAACAGCCAGGACACCAGGAGCATCAGCAGGAGCGCGAGGCCGAAGCCCACCGCCGGCGACAGGAAGATGGCCGAGACGGTCTTGTTGACGCCCTTGAACACCACCGCCGACATCCCGGCCTTGGTGATGCCGGCGCCCAGCAGTCCGCCGATCAGGGCGTGTGAACTGGAGGAGGGGATGCCTAAGACCCAAGTGGCGACATTCCAGACGATCGCGCCCATCAGGGCGCCGAAGATGACGGGATCATCGACCACCTTCACGTCGATGATGCCCGACCCCACGGTCTGCGCCACGTGCAGGCCGAACACCAGGAAGGCGATGAAGTTGAAGAAGGCCGCCCAGACCACCGCCGCCCGGGGGCTCAAGGCCCGGGTGGAGACGATGGTGGCGATGGAGTTGGCCGCATCGTGCAGCCCGTTCATGAAGTCGAACGCGAGGGCCACGCCGATCAGGCCGACCAGCAGGATGAGGGCGACGTCCATTGCCCGCGTCCCGCTCAGCTATGCTCGATGATGATGCCGCTGATCCGGTTCGCCACGTCCTCGAAGCGGTCCACCACCTTTTCCAGGTGGTCGTAGATTTCCGAGCCGACGATGAAGCCCATCGGGTCCTTGGCGCGGGACTTCAGGAACAGGGCCTTCATGCCGGCGTCATAGGTCAGGTCGGCGACCTCCTCGAGGCGGGTGATGTCCTCGGCCAGGGCGTTCAGCCGCGGCGCGTTCTTGCCCATGGCGCGCAGGAGCAGCACCGCCTCGACGGTCATGTTGGCGACCCGGATGATCAGGTCGGCCATCTCGCGCATCTCCGGCTCGAAGCTCGTCACCTCGAACAGCTGGATGGCCTTGGCGGTCTTCTGCATCTGGTCGATGGAATCGTCGAGGGACGAGATCAGGTCCTTGATGTCGGTTCGGTCGAAGGGAGTGATCAGGGTTCGCCGCATCAGCAGCATGCCCTCGCGGGCGATGTCGTCCGCCGCCTGCTCGTATTCCATGACCCGGCGACAGCCGTCTTCCACCTGGTCCCCGCCGTTCAGCAGGTCGCGCAGGGCCTCGGCGCCCTTGACCAGGACCTCCGCGTGGCGGCTGAACAGGTCGAAGAAGCGGTCTTCCTTCGGCATGATCGCCTGGAACCAGCCCAGCATCGGCTCTCCCCATATTGGAATCGAAGGCGCTCGCGCGCTCCGCAGAGGCGTACGCCGCACCCCCGTCGAAGTAAATTCGGATACGGAGCTTTATCGCGAACGGCTTCCGAACAGCCGCTCGTAGAGGCCGCGCAGCATCCCGGCCGTGGCGCCCCAGATCAGGCGCTCCTCGTGCGGCATGGCGTAGTAGTGGGCCCGCCGCCCGTCCGAGAATTCCCGCATCCGAAGCTCGTGGTTGGCCGGATCCATCAGGAAGGCGAAGGGGGTCTCGAACACCTCCGCCACCTCGCCCTCGTAGGGCGACAGGACGAAGCCGGGCCTGACGAAACCGACCACCGGGGTGATGGAGAAGCCGCTGACCGTCTCGTAGGTGTCGCCGAGGCCCGCCACCCGTACGAAGCTGCGGTCGAGCCCCACCTCCTCCTCCGCCTCCCGCAGGGCCGTCTCCCAGGGCGCCTCCCCCGGTTCGGCCCGCCCGCCGGGGAAGGCCACCTGGCCGGAATGGTTCGAAAGGGTGTCCGCCCGCCGGGTCAGGAGCACGGTCAGCCCGGCTTCCCGCTCCACCAGGGCCGCCAGCACCGCCGCATGGACCAGCGGCCCGCTCGGGCGGATGAAGGCTTCGGGATTGAGGTCGTAGTCCGAGCGCGTCCCCCGCGTCGTCGGGTCGTAGTCGGCCAGGGGATGCAGCCGGGCCTGGATCCACGGCTCCAGGGCCTCGACGGGTGAGCTCGGGGTGACGCTCATGCCGTCCCCGCCGCCCCGAGGTCGAACCAGGCGCCGCCCGAAGCGACGGCCAGGCGCGGGCCCGACGGCGTCTCGCGCGCCTCGGCCATCTCCACCAGCTCGTAGAACACCTGCCGCGACAGCCGCGCGTCCAGCCCGGCGCGCACGTGGACGTAAGGCGCCGGTTCGCCCGTCCGCGGATCGGCCACGACCCGGAGCGGGTGATCGGTCCCGGCCGCCACCCGGTCGCCGACATTGGTCAGGAACACCAGGGCGCCGTCCTGGCGGTCCACCCGCACGGCGACGAAGGGGGCGTCCTCCACGACGATCCGCAGTTTCTCCACCGGAGTGACCAGGTGGAAACCGTCGGGGTCCTTACGCAGCACGGTGGAGAAGAGCCGCACCAGGGCCTCGCGGCCAATGGGCGAGCCTTCGTGCAGCCACACCCCGTCGCGGCGGATGCGGATATCGATCTCGCCGCAATGGGTCGGAGTCCACAGGTGCACCGGCGGCAGGCCCCGCGCCCCTTCGGCCGCCGCGACCACGCCTGCCAGTCCTGTATTGGCCAGTCCTGTATTGGCCAATCCTGCGTAGGGAAGGCTCACGCTCATGACGATGAGTTAGGCGCGCGGCGTTCCGGATGGAAGCGTCAAACCGGCGAAGCGGGCACGACCTCGCCGCTGACGCCATCGGCGGCGCCGGGGACGAGGGGGCGCCACAGCACCCGGCGATAGTCGACGGGACCGGGCAGGACCACGCCCACGGCCGGGACGGGCTCGAAACCGGAGGAGGCGAAGAGAGGCAGGTCGCCGACCAGCACCACCAGGGTCTCGCCGGAGGCCTTCGCGGCCCCGCAGGCCCGGGCGATCAGTTCGCCCGCCAGGCCCCGCCGCCGCCAATCCGGCTCCACCGCCACTGGCCCGAGAAACACCGCCGCCGTGGAGCCGATCCGCACCGGCCACAGACGCACCGCCCCGGCCAGCCGTTCCCCGTCCCACGCGCAGAAGGAGAGGTCGTGGCGCGCCCTGTTGTGCTCGCGCAGCCGCTCGGCGGTCTTGGCCAGCCGCCCGGGACCAAAGGCGCGCTCGACCAGCCCGTCGACGGCAAGCCCGTCCTCAGGCTGTTCAGCGGCGAACCGGAGCCCGGCGAGGGCGGGAGGCGCTACGTGGACGTTCATGGCCGGCGGCGGATAGACGGCGGGGGCTCGCCGGTCAAAGGAAAACCCTGCGCCGCGCCTGCGACGGCATTATGACCTCGCCGGCGACCGCCTCTGCCCCGCCGCCGCCGGTCAGACGCCGACGGGTACAGGCCCGCTGCCGTAGACCCCGACAAGATTGACCCCGAAGGCGGCGCCGCCGTCGGTCAGGTCCACCAGGAAGTTGTCGCTGGCCCGGGCGTAGAGCCCGACGTCGGCCTTGATCGCCTCGCCCAGGATGTAGCCGGCCATCACCGCCTTTAAGGCGATGTCCTGGTTCACCGTGGCGGGCAGGGTCGCCGTCACGATCGCCTGGAAGGCGGCCTGGCGTCCCTTGATGTCGTTCAGGGCCGTGGTGAGGTTGATGCCCGCCGCCGTCGCCTGGGCGTTGCCGACGATGGCGTCGTAGACCGCGTCCACCGCGCCTGAGAAGGTCATGGCCCCATAGGCCGCCTGGAAGCGCGCCGCGCCCTCGCCGGTGACGGCGAGGTTCTCGGCCATGTTGATGGCCCGGTTCGAGAGGTTGAACTGGGCGTAGGCCGGATCGTTCAGGTCCCCGGCGTTGAGGCTGGAGTTGACGAGGTAGGTCAGGCCGAGCTGGCTGGGGGTAAGGCCGGTGAAGAAGGCGTAGCTGGTCACCGCCACCGCCGCATCGTTGTCGGCCATGTCCACCACGGCCCGCAGCACCGAGTCCGCGCTGGATATGCTGCTTCCGGACACCAGGTTGGCGAAGACGGCGTTCTGCTCCGCGCCCGCCGCCCGTCCGGCATGGGTGTTCATATAGGCGGTCTGCAGTTGGGCGAGGGTGAAGGACGGGCCGGCGCGGCCGGCGAAGATGAAGTCCGCCGCCGTCAGGGACGACAGGGGCACGTCCTGCAGCACCAGGGTGTAGGTCTGGCCGCCGGCGGTGGTGGTGCGGATCTGGGCCGAGCCGTTCACCTCGCTCAGGGCGGCCTGAAGGCCGGCCCAGTCGGTGATGCCCGTGGCGCGGATGTCGATCCGGTCTCCGCCGGAATCCTGGGCCAGCATCTGGCCGCGGATCTCCCCGCCGGGGAAGGCGGCGCTGTGGAAGTTGATGTAGAGCCGGTTGGTGAGGATGTTCAGGATCTGGGCCGTGAGGGTGGTGTTGTTGCCCTCGTTGGTGTTCCAGACGCCCGAGACCGTGCCCGTGGAGGCGTCGATCACCGTGTTGCCGCTGGTCTCGTTGTTCGGCGCGCCGAAGTAGCCGAACACAACCCCGGCCGCGACGCCGGCGGGTCCGGCATGGAAGTGGGAGGCGGTGACGTCGTCGTTGGTGGCCGCCGTCCGCCCGCCGAGGTCCATGCCCATGGTCGCCGTGAAACTGTAGGCTTGGTAGCCCTTGCGCAGGACGGACGTAGCCGTGCCGGTGAAGGGAGAATTGTTCGCGGGCGTCTCCTGGCTCCCCGAGATCGTGGCCCTGAAGTACATCGAGCCGAAGTCGGTGACGACGTCGGTGTGGCCCGCGCCGGCCATGCCGAAGACGAAGGTGTCGTTGCCTATGCTTCCGGTCAGGGTGTCGCCGAGGTTGGTGGAGCCCGTCAGGGTGTCGTTGCCGTTCGTGCCCGTGAACGTGGCCATGGTGATGTCCTCCCCAAGGATTTGCGTCGCACGCAGGCGACGGCCGCTGGCCCGCGCGACCGCCGCGCAGGCCTGTTACGAGGAACAATGAACTGTACTGGGCGTCCCCGCCCGACAGCCCCCTACGGCGCGGATGGAGACAAAGCAGCCCGTCGTCGAGCGCTGGTCGCCCCGGACTGGCTCCGAGGCGGATCGTCAAATCTTAACGCCTGTTAACCATGCGCCGCGGCGCGCCGCCTGACAACCGCGGGCGCGCTCCGCGATTGCGGAACCCGTCCCGGGCCGCCATGGTGCCCCGCTCATGGACAGTTCTGCTTCCCCCTCAACCAATGTGTTCCGGCACAAGGACTTCGCCCTGTTCTGGGGCGCGCGGTTCGCGGGCAACCTGGCGGTTCAGGCCCAGAGCGTGACCATCGGCTGGCAGGTCTACGCCGTGGCCCGCCAGTCCCGCAGCGTCGAGGAAGGCGCCTTCCTGGTGGGGATGGTGGGGCTGGCCCAGTTCGTCCCCCTGTTCGCCCTGACGCTCTCGGCCGGCGAAACCGCCGACCGGCACACGCGGCGCAGCATCATCCTGATCTGCCTCGTGGCGGAGGTGATCTGCTCGGCCCTGCTGGCGGTCCTGGCCCTGCATCCGACACCGTCGTTCACGCCGATCTTCGCCATCGCGGTGGTGTTCGGCGCCGCGCGCGCCTTCCTGGCCCCCGCCAGCGGCGCCATGGGGCCGATGCTGGTGCCCAAGGCGGAGCTGCCGCGCTCCATCGCCTGGGGCTCGCTATCCTGGCAGGGCTCCTCCATCGTCGGGCCGGCGGTGGGCGGCGCGCTCTGCGCGGTGTCCCCCGCCCTGTCCTACGCCGTTTCCGCGGGCCTCTTCGCCGCCTGCGCCTTGGCTCTCATCCCGATCCGGACCAACACCCGCCCCGAGCGTCAGCCGGGCTCGCGCCTGGAGCTGATCAAGGAGGGGCTGGCCTACTTCTGGAGCAACAAGATCGTCTTCGGGGCGGTCTCCCTGGACCTCGCCGCCGTCCTCCTCGGCGGGGCCACGGCCCTGTTGCCGGTATTCGCCAAAGACGTTCTGCACGTCGGGCCCGAGGGCTTCGGCATACTGCGCACGGCGCCCGCCGTCGGCGCGGTCGCGGTCGGCATCTACCTCAGCCGCAGGCCGATCGAGCGCCGCGCGGGCATCTGGATGTTCGCGAGCGTGGCGGTGTTCGGCCTCGCCACCCTCGGCTTCGCCGTCTCCAAGACCATGTGGATCTCCGTGGTCATGCTGGCGATCCTTGGAGCCGGGGACATGTTCTCCGTCTTCGTGCGCCAGAGCCTCATTCAGATCGTGACGCCGGACCCCATGCGGGGCCGCGTCTCGGCGGTCGCGACCCTGTTCGTCGGCGCCTCCAATGAGCTTGGGGAGTTCGAAACCGGCGTGATCGCGCGGGTGATCGGGCCTGTCGCCGCGGCGGTGTTCGGCGGGGTGGGGGCGCTGGCGGTCACGGGCCTATGGGCCTGGATGTTCCCGTCGTTGCGCAAGGCCGACAGCCTGCACAAGCCGGAGGGCTAGGCATGGAGCTCCGTCACGACTTCGCCTCCGACAACACCGCCGGCGCCGCCCCCGAGGCGATGCAGGCCCTGATCGAGGCCAACGCCGGCCACGCCGCCGCCTATGGGGCGGACACCGTGACCGCCCGCGCCGCCGATGCGGTCCGGGCGCTGCTCGACACCGACGCGGAGGTCCGGTTCGTCGCCTCCGGCACCGCCGCCAACGCCCTGGCCCTCTCGGCCCTGTGCCGGCCGTTCGAGTCCGTCCTGGCCCACCGCGACGCTCACGTCATGACCGGCGAGGCCGGCGCCCCCGCCCTGTTCGGCCACGGCCTTGGGCTGACGGGCCTTTCCGGCGCATCGGGGCGCATCGATCCGACCGCCTTGCACGACGCCCTGGCCGCGCCCGAAGCCTCTTATCGCCAGGCGCCGGCGGCCCTCTCGCTCACCAACGCCACCGAATACTGCACCCTCTACGGCGCGGGGGAGCTGGTGGCCCTCGCCGGCCTCGCCAAGGGCAAGGGGCTGGGGATTCACCTCGACGGCGCGCGCCTCGCCAACGCCGCGGCCGCGGGCTTCGAGGTCAAGTCCCTGTCGCGGGTCGGGATCGACATCCTGGTGCTCGGCGGGACCAAGGCCGGCATGCCCCTCTCCGAGGCCCTGGTCCTGTTCGACAAGTCCCTCAGCCGGCGCCTCGACGCGCGGCTGAAGCAGACCGGCCAGCTTCCCTCCAAGGGCCGGTTCCTCGCCGCCCCGTGGCTCGGCATGCTGGAGAGCGGCGCCTGGACCGCCCGCGCCGCCCACGCCAACAGCATGGCCAGGAAGCTCGCCGCCCTGATGCCCTACGAGGTGGTTCACCCGGTGGAAGCCAATGGGGTTTTCGCCGCCATGGACGACGCGGCGCTCGCCCGCCTGCACGCGGAAGGCTGGTCGGTGCACCGGGCCGGCGACCGCACGGCCCGCTTCATGTGCTCGTGGGCGACCACCGAGGCCGCGGTGGAGGAGATGGGCGAGGCGCTGAAGCGCGGAGCCTGACGCTCGGCGTCAATGGCTCCCGGCGTAGTCCCTGATCTGCTGCGTCCGCTCGATGGTGCGGTTCAGGACGCAGAAGGACGCCAGCACGCGGGAGAGCGAGCCCCAGTCCTCGTCCTGCCACGCCCCGCAATCGGCGTCACGGAAGGCGATCCAGGCGCGCTGGGCCGCGGTGAGCGCGGCTTTCTGGCGGGCGTTGAGGTCGACCTGGGCTTGCCGGTAGGCGGCGTTCAGCCGGACGTCCTGGACCTTCAGCTCGGCGCTCGTGCAGTCGATCTGCCCGAACGTCGAGGCGCCTCCGGGGCTGTCGAGACAGCGTTGGAAGGCGGGGGTGTACTGCTTCTCGATCAGGCTCTTTTCCGGCGTCGCCGCCATCGCCGGTCCGGCGGCCAGGAGCGCGAGGATCATCCCCGCCAGCCTCATCCGAAGCTCCGGCCTATGGCGTAGAACCGGTCGGCCCGCTGGCGGCGCAGCTCGTCCGGGGTGAGGGCCAACAATGGCTTCAGCTCCGCCTCCAGGATGTCGCCCACGGCGGCGATGGCGGCGGCGGGGTCGGCATGGGCGCCGCCGAGGGGCTCGGGGACGATACGGTCGACGATCTTCAGGCGGATCAGGTCCTCGGCGGTGATCTTCATGGCCGCGGCGGCGTCGCGGGCGCGGGAACCGTCGCGCCACAGGATCGAGGCCGCGCCCTCCGGCGAGATTACCGAATAGATGGCGTGCTCCAGGATCAGCACCCGGTTGGCGGCGGCGATGGCGATGGCCCCGCCCGAGCCGCCCTCGCCGACCACGGTGGCGATCATCGGCGCGCCCAGGGTCAGGCAGCGCTCCGTGGAGCGGGCGATGGCCTCGGCTTGGCCGCGCTCCTCGGCCCCGATCCCGGGATAGGCGCCGGCGGTGTCGATGAAGCTGAGCACCGGCAGGTTGAACTGCTCGGCCATGTCCATCAGGCGCACGGCCTTGCGGTAGCCCTCGGGCCGGGCCGAGCCGAAATTGTGCTTCAGGCGCGTGGTGGTGTCCTGGCCCTTCTCGTGGCCCATGACCACGACGGGCGTGCCTCTGAATCTGCCCAGGCCGCCGACGATGGCCTGGTCGTCGGCGAACTTCCGATCGCCGCGCAGCTCCACGAACTCCTCGATCAGGGCGCCGACGTAGCTGAGGAAGTGCGGGCGCTCCGGATGACGGGCGACCTGGGTCTTCTGCCAGGGGTCGAGGGTGGCGTAGGCGTCGCGCCGCATCTCCTCGGCCCGGGCGCGCAGGGCGTCGAGCTCGGTGTCCAACCCATTGCCGCCGGCGGTCTCGGAGAGCTTGGACAGCTCCTCGATCTTGGCCTCCAGTTCGGCGATCGGCCGTTCGAATTCGAGGTAGTGGCGAGTCTGCACGGACATCGAAAGGCTTGACGCTCCGAAGCGGCCTCCGGCCGGAAGGGCGGGAAACTAGGCGCGATGGCCGGGCGCCACAAGGCGGCGCGCCGTTCGGCCAAGCTTAGCGCCGGCTCACAGAGGATAAAGCCCCCGCAGAGCCAAGGGTTGCGGCTCATCCCCTGTCGCGCATGGATGCCTGGTCCCACAGGCGCAACCGATAGCCGTCCGGGTCGAGAAGCTCGGCCCCGTAGCCCCAGAACACCTTCATCGGCGGATGCACGAAATCGACGCCCGCCAGTCGCAAACCGGCCGGGCCATGTGATCGAGCCGAACCGTCCCCGCCTCCCCCTTTGTGCCGCCCCGGCCCGCTTCCTGCACCAGATTCCCTGAATCCCGGCTGCGTGTGTCAAGACGCGCCAGTCCTGCAGAAAAAGGCCGCACATGCTCGACGCGTCGACGCCCTCCGGATACGAACCCTTGCGCCAGGGCGCACCCGCTGATCTGCAGAGTCCCATGACAGACCTTAGCTCGCCTTCCGCCCGCGCGGCCCTGCTCGACGGCCTGGTGGCCGCCGCCCACGAAGCCGGGGCCGAGATCTGGCGCATCTTCCAGGAGGACTTCGAGGTCATCATCAAGTCCGACGCCTCGCCGGTCACCGTGGCCGACCAGGCGGCCGAGGCGGTGATCCTGAAGGCCCTGGCCCGCCTCGCCCCCGGCGTTCCGGTGGTGGCTGAGGAAGAGGCCGCCGCCGGGCGCATCCCCGACGTTGCCGACCGCTTCTTCCTGGTCGACCCCCTCGACGGGACCAAGGAATTCATCAAGCGGGGCACGGACTTTACCGTGAACATCGCCCTGGTGGAGAACCGCGTCCCGACCCTGGGCGTGGTCTACGCCCCCGCCCGCTCGCAGATGTTCGCCGGCGACGTCGCCGCGGGCGGCGCCTGGGTCGGCCAGATCGCTCCCGATGCGGAAGGCTCCCCCCTCCGCACCCCGATCGCCGTGCGCACGCCCGCCTCGCCTCCCGTGGCGGTGGCGTCCAAGTCCCACGACACCCCCGCAACCGAGGCCTACCTGCGCGCCTGCGGAGTGCAGGAGCGCACCTCCATCGGCTCGTCGCTGAAGTTCTGCCTGGTGGCCTTAGGGGAGGCGGACCTCTATCCACGCCCGGCCCCGACCTGTGAGTGGGACACTGGCGCCGGCCATGCGGTGCTGTCGGCGGCCGGAGGCCGGGTGTTCGACCTGGAGGGCAAGCCCTTCCGCTACGGCAAGCCCAAGTTCTTCAATCCGGGCTTCGTCGCCACGGGCCCCTACGATCCCCCGCCGCTCGCGCCCTTCATGCCGCGCGACACGGACCATTAGATTTCTTGAGGCCTTCCAAAGAGGAACTGGCGCGCAATGCAGCCCTGGATGCTTCATACGACCGACCAGGGGCGAGGCTCGCCCCGACAAGTTTTCGACCACCCGCGCTGGGCCTTCCCGCGACGGGCGTATCTGCGTTTCGTGATCGGAGCTGGCCCATGTGGGACGGACGCGTCCAAGCCGGAGGGCAAAGTTTGAGCACCCTCACCCACCTGCAGCGGCTGGAGGCCGAGAGCATCCACATCATGCGCGAGGTCGCATCCGAGTGTGAAAAGCCGGTGATGCTCTATTCCATCGGCAAGGACTCGGCGGTGATGCTGCATCTCGCCGCCAAGGCCTTCTACCCGTCCAAGCCGCCCTTCCCCCTGCTGCACGTGGACACGACCTGGAAGTTCCAGGCCATGTACGAGATGCGCGAGCGCATGGCCAAGGAGCTCGGCTTCGACCTCCTGGTCTACAAGAACCCCGAGGCCGAGGCGCGGGGCATCAACCCCTTCGACCACGGCTCGGCCCTGCACACCGACATGTGGAAGACCGAGGGCCTCAAGCAGGCCCTGGACAAGTACGGCTTCGACGCGGCCTTCGGCGGCGCCCGCCGCGACGAGGAAAAGTCTCGGGCCAAGGAGCGAATCTTCTCGTTCCGCTCCACCGCCCACCGCTGGGACCCCAAGAGCCAGCGACCCGAGCTGTGGAAGCTCTACAACACCAAGAAACGTCCCGGTGAATCGATCCGGGTGTTCCCGATCTCGAACTGGACCGAGCTCGACATCTGGCAATACATCCACCTGGAGAGCATCCCCATCGTACCGCTCTATTTCTCGGCCGAGCGGCCGGTGGTGGAGCGCGACGGCGCCCTGATCATGGTCGATGACGACCGCATGCCGCTACGCGACGGCGAGAGCCCGCAGATGCGCAGCGTCCGCTTCCGCACCCTGGGCTGCTACCCCCTGACCGGAGCTGTGGAGAGCGACGCCGCGACCTTGCCGCAGATCATCCAGGAGATGCTGCTGACTACCTCTTCCGAGCGCCAGGGCCGCATGATCGACCACGACCAGGCCGCCTCGATGGAGAAAAAGAAGCAGGAGGGCTACTTCTGATGGCCCACGTTTCGGACCTCATCGAGAAGGACATCGACGCCTATCTCGAGCAGCATCAGCATAAGTCGCTGCTCCGCTTCATCACCTGCGGCTCGGTGGACGACGGCAAGTCGACCCTGATCGGGCGCCTGCTCTACGACTCCAAGATGATCTTCGAGGACCAGTTGGCGGCCCTGGAAGCCGACTCCAAGAAGGTCGGCACGCAAGGCGGAGAGATCGACTTCGCCCTCCTGGTGGACGGGCTCGCCGCCGAGCGCGAGCAGGGCATCACCATCGACGTCGCCTACCGGTTCTTCTCCACCGACCGGCGCAAGTTCATCGTCGCCGACACCCCCGGCCACGAGCAGTACACCCGCAATATGGTCACCGGCGGCTCGACCGCGGACCTGGCGGTCATCCTGATCGACGGACGCAAGGGCGTCCTGACCCAGACCCGACGCCACAGCTACCTCGTCTCGCTGCTGGGCATCCGCCACGTGGTGCTGGCGGTGAACAAGATGGACCTCGTCGGGTTCGACCAGGCCCGTTACGACGAGATCGTCGCCGACTACACCGCCTTCGCCGCCCAGATCGGCATCAAGGACTTCCTGGCCATCCCGATCTCGGGGCTGCGCGGGGACAACATCACCTCCAAGAGCGACGCCACCCCCTGGTACACCGGGCCGGCGCTGATGGAGCACCTCGAGACGGTGCCCGTGGACGACACCCTGTCGGCCGGGCCGTTCCGCATGCCGGTGCAGTGGGTCAACCGGCCCAACCTGGATTTCCGCGGCTTTTCCGGCTTCATCGCCTCCGGCCAGGTCAAGCCGGGGGACGCGGTCCGCGTCCTCCCCAGCGGCCAGACCAGCCGGGTGGCCAGGATCGTCACCCGCGACGGGGACTTAGGCCAGGCCATCGCCGGCCAGTCCGTCACCCTGACCCTCGATGACGAGATCGACTGCTCGCGCGGCGACGTGCTGGCCACGGCCGACTCGCCGCCGGAGGTCGCCGACCAGTTCGAGACCACCATCGTCTGGATGGCCGACGAGCCCATGCTGCCGGGCCGGCCCTACTGGCTGAAGGCCGGGACCAAGACCGTCTCCGCCCAGATCGCGGAGCCGAAGTACAAGGTCAACGTCAACACCATGGAGCACCTGGCCGCCAAGCAGCTGGAGCTCAATGAGATCGGAGTCTGCAACATCAGCCTGGACCAGCCGATCGCCTTCGATCCGTATACGGATAACAAGGACACCGGCGGCTTCATCCTGATCGACCGGATCACCAACTCGACCGTCGGGGCGGGGATGATCCACTTCGCCCTGCGCCGAGCCCACAACATCCACTGGCAGGCCCTGGACGTGAACCGGGAGAGCCGGGCCGCCCAGAAGGGCCAGAAGCCTGCCGTGCTGTGGTTCACGGGCCTCTCTGGTTCGGGCAAGTCGACCATCGCCAACCTGGTGGAAAAGCGCCTGCACAGCCAGGGCCGCCACACCTACATCCTGGACGGCGACAACGTCCGCCACGGGCTGAACCGCGACCTCGGCTTCACCGACGCCGACCGGGTGGAGAACATCCGCCGGGTGGCGGAGGTGTCCAAACTGATGGCCGACGCGGGGGTGATCACCCTGGTCTCCTTCATCTCACCTTTCCGCACCGAGCGGCGGATGGCCCGCGAGCTGATGGCCCCAGGCGAGTTCTTCGAAATCTACGTCTGCACGCCGCTCGCCGTGGCCGAGAGCCGCGACGTGAAGGGCCTCTACAAGAAGGCGCGGGCGGGCGAGCTTCGGAACTTCACCGGCATCGACAGTCCCTACGAGGCGCCGGAGAACGCCGAGATCACCGTCGACACCACCACCATGACCGCCGAGGAGGCGGCCGAACGGATCGTCGCCGAGCTGGAAGCCCGCGGAATCCTGCGTCCGGCGATCGGCGAGGGCTAGCCGCTCCGGCGGGCGCGGAAGAAGCCCTTGAGCAGGGCCGCGCTCTCGGACCCCAGGACCCCGCCGACCACCTCGGGGCGCCAGTGGCAGGTAGGCTGGTCGAAGAAGCGCGGGCCGTGGACCACCGCCCCGCCCTTGGGGTCCTCGGCCCCGAACACCACGCGGCCGATGCGGGCGTGGCTGATCGCGCCGGCGCACATGGCGCAGGGCTCCAGGGTCACAAACAGCCAAAGCCCCGTCAGGCGGTAGTTGCCGCGCCGCTCGGCCGCCAGCCGCAGGGCCCGGATTTCGGCGTGGGCGGTCGGATCGTGCAGCGCGATGGGGGCGTTGTGGGCCACCGCCACCACCTCGCCCAAGGCAGGATCGAACACCACGGCGCCGATCGGCGCCTCCCCGGCGTCCGCGGCGGCTTGCGCCTGGTCGAGCGCGATGCGCATTGTCGCTTCATCATGAAGGCTCACGGAAACGACAAACGCGCCGCTCGCGGCGGCGGTCAAGGGCAAACGCCCGCGGCGCCGTTCACGCCCCCCGACCTGAGCGGCGACCGGGTGGCCAAGGCCCTGGCGCGGGCGGGTGTCGCCTCGCGCCGGGACATCGAAAAGCTGATCGCCGAGGGCCGCGTGGCGCTGAACGGCCAGGTCCTGACTACCCCTGCGGTCAAGGTCTCTCCGGGGGACCTGCTGACCGTCGACGGCAAGCTGGTCGAGGCGGCCGAAGAGACTCGGCTGTGGCGCTACCACAAGCCCAACGGCCTGGTGACCTCGCACAAGGACCCGGCGGGGCGGCCCACCGTGTTCCAGGCCCTGCCCGCCGACCTGCCCCGGGTGATCTCGGTCGGCCGGCTCGACCTCAATTCCGAGGGGCTGCTGCTCCTGACCAATGACGGCGCCCTGTCCCGGGCCCTGGAGCTGCCCACCTCGGGCTGGGTCCGGCGCTATCGCGCCAGGGCCTTCGGGCAGGTGACGCAGGAGCGGCTCGACAAGCTGAGGGACGGGATCACCGTCGAAGGGGTCTCCTACGGTTCCATCGAGGCCAAGCTGGACAAGGTCCAGGCCAAGCCCGGCGAGAAGGCCGGCGCCAACCTCTGGATCACGATCGCCATCCGCGAGGGCAAGAACCGCGAAGTGCGCCGGGTGCTGGAGGCCGTGGGGTTGAAGGTGAACCGGCTGATCCGCCTGGCCTACGGGCCCTTCTCGCTGGGGAACCTGCAACCCGGCGAGGTCGAGGAGGTCGGGCCCCGCGTGATCCGCGAACAGCTGGCCGAGTTCCTCACCCCGGAGACCATGCCCAAGGGCGACCGGGTCGCCGGCCGGCCCATGGCGCCCGCGCGGGAGGACGCGCCCACCGAGCGGCGCGGACGGCCCCAGAAGGGCGCGCGGAGCGGCCCGCCTCGCCAGCACGGCGATCTTCGCCCCAAGGGCAAGTCGAAGGATGAGCGCCCCTCCAAGGCCTACCCCCACAAGGGCGCCAAGGGCCGGATCGAGAACACCAAGCCCGCGCCCGCCTATTCCGCCGCGTCCGCATCGGCCCCGGCGCCGGAGCGCAAGTTCGGCCCGCGCCCCGGCCCGAAGCCGGCCCTCGCCCGGGGGACCTTCGGCTCACCACGCGCCGCCCCCAGGGAGCAGCCTGAACGGGCGGAGCCCGCCCGCCGAGAGAACGGCGCGGCGCCGGAACGGCCCGACTCGCCCCACCGCTTCGGCGAGGTCCGCGCGCCCGCCGAGCGCGCCCCGGCCAGATCATCCGCCTACGGCGAAAAATCCGGCGGCAAGCCCCCCCGGCCCGGCGCCAAGCCGCACGGGGGCCCCAAGCCCCCCTGGGGTGAACGATCCTCCGCCCGCGCCAAGACGGCCCATGGACAGAGGGGCCAGGACGAAAAGGCCGAGCCCAAGGCCTATAAGGCCGGCTGGGCCAAGCCCAAGTTCAAGCCCAAACCCAAGCCCGGCCCGAAGAAGCCGCGGAGCTAAGGGTCTTGGAGGGCGTTCGAGCGGCGAAACCGCCCACACTTTCGCCTAACGCGCTCTAGCCGAAATAGGTCTTCGACAGGGCCTGCAGCACGGGCACGGGACGCGCCGCCTTGGTGCCCAGGGCCCAGAGGGCGAAGGCCGGGCCGTTGGCGCCGCTGGCTATGCCCTTGAAGCCGGCCATCTGCAGGGTGGCCCGCAGCACCTTCTCGGTGAAGCCGCACTTGTGGGCCATATAGTGATTGCCCTTCTGCAGCTCGCCCCGGTGGCCGTAGAGCATGTCGAGCGGCGAGATCGGCCCCATGCCCGACATATAGGCCGCCTCGGTCAGCCGGTCGGCGGCGACCAGGGCGGCGACCGAGCGCAGGTCCGGGCAGGTGATGACCGCGAAGCCGTCGGGCTTCAGCACCCGCAGGAACTCGCCCAGGGCGACGGGGACCTCGTGCGGATAGAGGTGCTCGATGTTGTGCGAGGAAAAGACCGCGTCCATCGAGTTGGACGCCACCGCCGACATGTCGGTCATGGTCCCGATGATGTCGGGCTTCACCGCCGGATCGATGTCGAGGCGGACTTCCTTCCAGGACCTGGTGTTGAAGCCCGGCGTGGTGTTCGCCTTGGTGAGGGGGCCGCAGCCGACGTGGAGGAAGGTGGGCAAGGATCAGTCCTGCAATGGCGAAGCTTGGCGGATGCTAGCAGTTCCGGCCGGTGAGGCCAGCCGGCCTCAAGGCGCGGGGACGTCGAACCCGGCCGCCGCCTCGCCCGCGCACCAGCGGCGCCACATGCCGCGATAGGCCGCCTCCAGCGTCGGGGTGAACCGGAACTGGTCGCAGAGCGGCGAGGCGGCCATGCGGGGCCTTAAAGTCGCGCGCAGTTCGGCCCTGCGGGCGCCATCGGCGGCGAGGGTCGCGGCGATGCGGACGTAATCGGCCTCGTCCTTCGCGGCGAGGTCCTCCAGGCCGAGGGCCTGCAGGAAGCCCAGGGTCTGGCGCGAGGCCAGGCGCTCCCCCGGCAGGGTGACGACGGGCACACCCATCCACAGCGCCTCGCAGGAGGTCAGCCCCCCGCAGAAGGGGAAGGGGTCGAGAGCGATGTCGATGTCGCCGTACTGGGCCAGCATGTCCACGTGGGGCGAGTAGCCGCGAAGCTCCAGCCGCTCGGGGGCGAGGCCGGCCGCGGCGAAGGCGTCGGCGAAATGGGCGCGAGCGGTCGGGTCGGTCAGGGTCCCCCACTTCATCACCAGCCGCGAGCCGGGGGTCGCCTCCAGCACCCGGGCCCAGAGCCCGATCACCTCTGGGCCGACCTTGGTGGCGTGGTTGAAGCTGCCGAAGACCACCGGACGATCGGGCGGCGTAGCGACGTCGGGTGCATATTCCGGCGGGGCGTAGCAGAAGCGCCCCAGGGGCAGGCGCACCACCGCCTCGCTGCACCAGCGTTCCGCGCCCGGAGGGACGGCCGTCGCGTCCATCACCAGATAGTCGATGGCGGACAGGCCCGTCGTCCCCGGATAGCCCAGCCAGGAGGCCTGCACCGGAGCCGGCTTCATGGCGAAGAGGGTGAGCTGGTTGCCGGGGGTATGGCCCGACAGGTCGACCAGGATGTCGATCCCGTCGCGGGCGATCATGGCCGCGGCCTCGGCGTCGGGGATCATGGCGATCTCCCGCCAATGGTCGACCATGCCCTTCAGCCGGGTGGTCACGTCGTCGTCGACCGCGCCGTGGGAATAGCAGAACACCTCCACCGCCGAGCGGTCGTGGGCCTCCACCACCTTGGCCAGGAAGAAGCCGACAGGATGGCGACGCAGGTGCGCGGAGACGTAGCCGATGCGCAGGCGCCGCTCGGCATCGCGGCCGTTGGGATAGCTGCGGGCGACGGCCCTGCCGCCGCCGGCATGGCGCACGTCCCAGCGGCGGTGCTCGGCCAGGAGTTTCTCGGCCGGGACGTCGGAGGAATAGTTCAGCCACATCAGCCGCCGGCTGTCGGCCTCGGCATAGGTAGGCCGCAACGCCAGAGCCCTGTCGTAGCTGGCGATGGCGCCGCGTAGCTCGCCCTGGTGCGCCAGGACGTCGCCGAGGTTGTTGTGGGCTTCCGGAAAGTCCGGCTTCAGGGCGATGGCGCGGCGGTAGCAGGCGGCGGCCTCGGTCAACCGGTCCTGCACCTGCAGGGCCGCGCCCAGGTTGTTGTGCGCTACGGGGTCGTTGGGATCGAGGGCGACGGAGCGGCGGCCGAGCGAGATCGCCTCGTCCACCCGGCCCATGTCCCGCAGAAGGTCGCCGAGGGCGTTGTAGGCGCCCGCGTGGGCGGGGGCGAGGGCGATGGCCTTGCGCCAGGCCGCGACCGCCTCGTCCATCCGCCCGACGCTGCGCAACGCCACGGCGTAGTTGCGGTGAAAGCTCGGCTCGTTCTTCCGCGCGGCGACCGCCCGGCCAAGCAGGCTCGCGGCCTCCGCGGAGCGGCCCGTCTGACCGCTGAGGATGCCGAGGTTGAGCAGGGTCTCGGCGTGGCCGGGATTGAGCTCCAGGACCTTGCGGTAATTGAGTTCGGCCTCGGCGATCCGCCCGGCCTGGTGGGCCTGGACCGCGGCGCCGAACAGGGCGGCGAGGCGCGCCTGGAGAGCGGGACTGCCGACGGGTGCGGGACGGGGGGGAACAGGGCCGCCGCGCCCGAATCCTTTGCCGCCCTTGCCCACGATCCGCTGGTCCCCGGTTCCCGCCCCGTCCGGCCTTAGCATGGGCCGCGACGGGTCATGAAGGCGAGCGGACATGAAAAAGGGCGACGCGGGGGAGAGATCCGCGCCGCCCTCTCTTCAAGGCGACCCTACCGGGGGAGGGTCAGGCCGCCTTGGCGTCGCCCTCGATCGCGGGCGCGGCGGGCGCGGCCGTCGCGATCTCGATGCGGCGAGGCTTGAGGCTCTCCGGCAGCTCGCGGCGAAGCGAGAGGGTGAGCAGGCCGTCGGCGAGGTTCGCGTCCGTCACCACCACATAGTCGGCGAGCTGGAACCGGCGCTCGAAGTTGCGCGCGGCGAGGCCGCGGTGGAGGTAGCGCTTGGCGTCGTCGTTGGCGGACTTGTGGCCGACGACGGTGAGGACGTTCTCCTTCACATCGACGGCGAGTTCCTCGGGCTTGAACCCGGCCACGGCCAGCTCGATCCGGTAGGCGTTATCGCCCACGGTCTCGATGTTGTAGGGCGGGTAGCCGTTGGGCGCGTCGGCCTTGGTCGCGGCCTCCAGGAGGCCGGCGAGGCGGTCGAAGCCGACGACGGAACGGTACAGGGGGGTGAGGTCGATCTGGGTACGCATAGGCATCCTCCTCGAAAAGCAAGGTTGCGACGCCCGATCCCGGCGTAGCCGGTCGCGGACGCTATGGATTGGGACCTGAGGCAAGCCTGACGGCCTCGCCCGGTCAGGAGGCCCGGACATCCAGCGCCTCCCGAGACCCAGATGGGAACCGGCCAAAAGCGTCGCAAGAGGCGCCGTGAACACGTGGCGAAATCATCCCTTGCGCGGATCGGCGACGGTGGGGATGCTTGCGCCGCCGTGACCGCCCCCCCCTCCCCGCCCCGAACAGCCCTGCTTTCGCGACGCCGACTGGTCGCCGGGGGAAGCCTTGCCCTGCTGGTCGCCGCCTGCGGGCGCAAGACGGCGCCCGAGAACCAGGCCGCCGAAGGCGCTGCCCCGGCCGGTCCGCGCGGCACGATCGAGTGGGCCGTGGCCGGCGACTGGCGCGGCCCGGACCGCCAGCGCGACGCCTGGCGCCATCCGGTCGAGACCCTGAAATTCTTCGGCCTGGAGCCGGGGATGACGGTGGTGGAGATGTGGCCCGGCGCCGGCTGGTACACCCAGATCCTCGCCCCATTCCTCGCGGCCACCGGGGGCAAGCTCTACACCGCCGGCATCGAGACCCCGGCCGACGAGGCCGCCGCCTCCCAGCTCGACGAGGCCTACCGCAAGACCTTCGAGGCCCGGCGCGCCCTCTACGGCAAGGTCGAGTTCACCACCTTCGGGACCAAGAGCGGCCCCCTGACGCCGCCGGGGACGGCGGATCTGGTCCTCTTCATGCGCAACATTCACGACTGGATGGCCGCGGGGCTGGCGGAAAAAGCCTTCCGCGACGCCTTCGAGGCCCTGAAACCCGGCGGGGTGCTCGGCGTTGAACAGCACCGGGCCGAGGCGGGTTCGGTGCAGGACGCCCTGGCCAGCGACGGCTATGTGCAGGAAGCCTATGTGAAGCAGATGGCGGCCGAGGCGGGGTTCAAGTTCGACAAGGCGAGCGATATCAACGCCAACCCGAAGGACACCAAGTCCTATCCCTTCGGGGTCTGGACCCTGCCGCCCACCCGCCGGTCCGCCCCTGTGGGCCAGCCTGCGGACCCGGCCTTCGACCATGCCAAGTACGACGCGGTCGGCGAGAGCGACCGCATGACCCTGCGTTTCGTCAAACCCGGCTAACCGTCAAACCGGCTAAGGAGAGTTCATGGCCACCCTGGAACAGATGACCGAGCGGTTCCGCGCCGCGGTGGGGTCCGACTCGGGCGTCGGCGCCACGCTGAAGTTCGACCTCAAGGGAGACGGCGTCATCTGGATCGGCGCCGATGCGGTGACCAACGACGATTCCCCCGCCGACCTGACGATCACCATCGCCAAGGACGACCTGGAGGCCATGGGCAAGGGCGACCTGGACCCCACCTCGGCGGTGATGACCGGCCGCATGAAACTGTCCGACATGGGGATGGCCATGCAGCTGCAACCAAAGCTGCAGGCCCTGTTCGCCAAGGCCCGCTGATTGGGCGAGCCCGCCCCCCTCTTTTCGCTTCCCGAGGCCCCGGTTCCCGAGGGCGGGGCGGCCGAATGGGTAACGGGAGTCGGGGGCGTGCGCCTGCGAGCGGCCCTGTTTCCGGCCAAGGACGCGAAGGGCTCGGTGGTGCTGAGCCCCGGCCGCACCGAGACCATCGAGAAATACTACGAGGTGGTGGACGAGTTGCGGGCGCGGGGCCTGACGGTCCTGGTGCATGACTGGCGCGGCCAGGGCCTGTCGCAGCGGCTGGCCCGCGATCCCGTCCGGGGCCACGCGCGGGGCTGGCGGCCCTTCGCCCAGGACTATAGCCGGGTGGTGGACGCGTTTGCCGACCGCCTGCCCAAGCCCTGGATCGCCTTCGGCCACTCCATGGGGGGCGCCCTGACCCTCCTGGCCCTGCTGAGCGGCGAGTCCCGTTTCGCGGCTGCGCTGGCCACCTCGCCCATGCTGGGACTGCAGCTCGGCAAGCGGAAGCTCTCGACATCCCTGATGCTGGCGCGGGTGATGAACCTCCTGGGATTCACCGAAGGGTATCTGCGCGCGCCCCCTGCGGGCCGGCCGGCCTTCGAGGGCAATATCCTAACCCACGACCGGCGCCGCTGGGACCGCACCGAAGCTCTGCTGGCCGCCTATCCGCAGCTGGCCTTAGGCGAAGTGACCTGGGGCTGGATCGAGTTCGCCCTCTCCGCCAGCGTCTTCCTGGCCACGAGCCCGGCGGTGGAGCGGCTGGACCTGCCCGTGGTGCTGGTCACCTCAGGGGAAGAGACCCTGGTCGACAACGCCGCGACGAGGGCCTTCGCCGCCCGCCTGAAGCACGGACGCCTGGTGGAGATCGCCGGCTCCCGCCACGAAATCCTGATGGAGACCGATCCGGTGCGCGCTCTCTTCTGGGCCGAGTTCGACCGGCTGGCGGGGACGGTGACGCCTTAGTCCTTCCCCCTCTGGGGGAAGTAGCCTGAGCTTGTCTCGGGACGATAGGGGCTTGAGGGCGCAGCGCCCATGAGCCCCTATCGTCCCGTTCGGGGCGACAGCTCCCCCAGAGGGGGAGCGACTTGACGCTCTCACGTCGCCGAGCGGTGCAGGGCCACCAGGGCCTCGTCCAGGCAGGCGCGATCTCCGGCGATGATTATCTGGCCGCCGTTCCCGCCGAGGGGGTTGCCCCGCCAGTCGGTCATGTGGCCGCCGGCGCCGGCGATCAGGGGGATGGCGGCCTCGATGTCCCAGGCCTTGAGGGCCTGGCCCTCGATCACCAGGTCCATCGTGCCGAGCGCCACCAGGGCGTAGAAATAGGCGTCGCCGCCCAGGCGGGTCAGCTTCGCGGCGCTGCGCACCTGATTGAAGGCGGCGGTCTCCGCAGCCGTGAAGTAGGAGGCGGGGTCGGTGGTGCCGAGGATCGCCTCGGTCAGGGCCGGACAGGGGCGCACGGCCAGGACCTGGCTGGAGCCCTGGCGCACCAGGCGGGACCCCAGGGCCGTGCCGATGAAATATTCGTCGAGATAGGGCTGGGCGATGACGCCGACCACCGGCTCGCCGCGAAAGCGCAGGGCGATCAATGTGGTCCAGAGCGGGGTTCCGGCGATGAAGCCGCGGGTGCCGTCGATGGGATCGAGCACCCAGACGAACTCGGCGTCGGGGCGGTCCTCGCCATATTCCTCACCGATCACCCCATGGTCGGGGTAGCGGGCGGCGACGGCCGCGCGGATGGCGGCCTCGGCCCCCCGGTCGGCGGCGGTGACGGGATCGAAGGCGCGGCCCTTGGGCCCGCCCTTGTCCTCCAGACCATGCTCGGCGCGGAACAGCGGCAGGATGACCGCTCCCGCCGCGCGGGCGAGGTCCAGGGCGAAGGCCTCGAAGGCCTCCAGGTCGGCGGGCGACAACTGACGCATCGCCACGCCTTAGAGCATTTTCAAGCGAAGTGGATACCGGTTCGCGTGAAGAAAATGCGTTCCCCAAGATGGCCGATCTTGGAGCGCTTCGATCGAAGCGCTCCAAGTCGGTGGGGGGGGGCCTTAGGCGAAAGAGGGACTTCCCGAAGGAAGGCCGATCAGACGCCCGCTGCCGGGGTCTCGTTGTTGAGGGACTTGGCGAGGTCGAGCAGGCGACGACGCGGACGTTCCTCGAGCTGGTAGTAGGCCCGGATCAGGTCCTGGGTCTCCTTGCGGGCCATCATCTCGCCGGAGCGGACTTCGGCCAGACCCTCGCGCTCGGCGCGCGGCGGAGCTTCGGCGACGCCGTCATAGAAATAGCCAACCGGCACTTCGAGGGCTTCGGCCAGCTGCCACAGGCGGGCGGCCGAGATGCGGTTCGCGCCGCACTCGTACTTCTGAATCTGCTGGAAACGGATCCCGACCGAATTGGCCAGCTACTGCTGGGTCAGGCCGAGAAGACGGCGACGGCGGCGAAGCCGCTTGCCGAGATGCAGGTCGATGTCGTTCGCTATTGGGCTCACCCCTGAGTCGAAGCTTGTCCCGATGCGGGACGGCTGCGCCTGTCAGGGGCAAGAGGCGTGCCCGGTTTCGCTGGAGGGGCGAGCGAATGCCCCAGCGGGCGTTCACCGCACCTCGTTTGAGGCGAGAACGGAGGAACCGGACCGGCGCTGGGACGGCGGGGAGCGAACCGGCTCGCTCCGGGCGGCTTCGATGCGCACGGCCGGCGGAGCGGCGTCAGCCTGGCTGGGCGGATTGGCCTGGGCGCGGGCCACGGTCATCAGCGCGCCGAGCTTGGCGGCGGGACTGGGGGTGCTCGACATGGCCGGCCGCGACGCCACGGTCGGCGGGCTCGCGGGCGCGCTGATCGATTGGGCGTGGGCCTTGGCGAAACCGAAGATCAAGGGGCTCGCCAGGACGATGACGGCGACGCACACATACGGCTTCATGACAAAGGCCCTGCCGATCGGTTGATCTCAGGGCCGTAACCCCGCCGCGGAGGCGGGGTTCCGTCACGCAAGCGAGAGAGTCCTGCTACGCTTTCCGGCGCCTACTCGTCGCGCACCCGCTTCTTGCGGAAGGACGGGTTGAGGATCTTCTTGCGCAGGCGGATCGACTTCGGGGTCACCTCCACCAGCTCGTCCTCCGCGATATAGGCGATGGCCTGTTCGAGGGTGGGGCGCTTGGCGGGGGTCAGGCGGATCGCCTCGTCCTTGCCCGAGGCGCGGACGTTGGTGAGCTGCTTGGACTTCATCGGGTTGACGTCGAGGTCATCCCAGCGGGAGTTCTCGCCGATGATCATGCCCTGGTAGCACTTCTCCCCGCCGCCCACGAACATGAAGCCCCGGTCTTCCAGGTTCCACAGGGCGAAGGCGGCGGTCTCCCCGTCCGAGTTGGAGACGAGCACGCCGTTGCGGCGTCCCTCAATGGCGCCCTTGTAGGGCTCGTAGCGGTCGAACACCCGGTTCAGCACGCCGGAGCCGCGGGTGTCGGTCAGGAACTCGCCCTGGTAGCCGATCAGGGCCCGCGACGGCGCCTCTAGCGTGATGCGGGTCTTGCCGCCGCCGGAGGGGCGCATGTCCTTCAGCTCGGCCTTGCGGGCCGAGAGCTTCTCGATCACCACGCCGGAATATTCGTCGTCGACGTCGATCACCACCTCTTCGATCGGCTCCAGCCGCTCGCCGGTCGCGGAGGTCTGGTAGACCACCCGCGGGCGGCTGATGGAGACCTCGAAGCCCTCGCGGCGCATGGTCTCGATCAGCACGCCGAGCTGCAGTTCGCCACGGCCGGCGACCTCGAAGGCATCCTTCTCGGAGGTCTCGGTGACGCGGATGGCGACATTGGACTCGGCCTCGCGCAGCAGGCGGTCGCGGATCACCCGGCTCTGCACCTTGTCGCCCTCGCGGCCCGCCAGGGGGCTGTCGTTGACGGTGACGTTCATGGAGATGGTGGGCGGGTCGATCGGCTGGGCGGGAAGCGGCTCGGACAGGTCGAGGGCGCAGAGGGTGTCGGCGACGGTCGCCTTGGACAGGCCCGCCACGGCGACGATGTCCCCGGCCTCGGCCATCTCGATGGGCTGACGCTTCAGGCCGCGGAAGGCGAGGATCTTGGTGACCCGGCCGCGCTCGACCTCCTTGCCGTCGAAGGACAGGGCCTTGATCGGGGTCCCCGGGACGAGGCGTCCGGATTCGACGCGGCCGGTCAGGAGCCGTCCCAGGAAGGGATCGGCCTCGATAAGCACCGCCAGCATGCGCACGGGCTCCTCGGTGCGGTTCTCGGCCTCCGGCGCCGGCACGTGCTCGACGATCTTGGCGAACAGCGGGTCGAGGTTCTCGTGAGGGTCGGCGAGATTGGCCACGGCCCACCCCTGCTTGCCGCTGGCGTACATGTGCGGGAAGTCAAGCTGGTCGTCGGATGCGCCCAGGGCCGCGAACAGGTCGAAGGCGTCGTTCAGCACCCGGTCGGGATCGGCGTGGGGCCGGTCGACCTTGTTCAGGACCACGATGGGACGCAGGCCGAGCTTCAGCGCCTTGCCGAGCACGAACTTGGTCTGGGGCATGACGCCCTCTTCGGCGTCCACCAGCAGCAGGCAGCCGTCCACCATGCCGAGGATGCGCTCCACCTCGCCGCCGAAGTCGGCGTGGCCGGGGGTGTCGATGATGTTGATGCGCTGGTCGCCGCCGGGGCCATGCCACAGGACCGAGGTGGCCTTGGCCAGGATGGTGATGCCGCGCTCGCGCTCCTGGTCGTTGGAGTC
>CANJID010000048.1 GCA_947474395.1 Caulobacterales bacterium | reverse complement strand
GCAGGTCCTCGATGAAGATGTTCTCGGGCTTGATGCCGAGCAGCAGCGCCTTCTTGCGCGCCGGCTCCAGCTCCTCGCCCTGGCCGAGGTCGGCGGTGAAGGTGACCACCTCGGCGCGGTATTCCTGTTGCAGCCACTTCAGGATGATCGAGGTGTCGAGCCCGCCGGAGTAGGCGAGGACGACCTTCTTCACGGGGGCGGCTTGGGCGGCCATGGCGGGTCCTTCAGGGCAATGCAGGCGCGGCTTTAGGAACCCAAGGGGGTGCGGTCAACCGTCTGACGCCGACTGGACCCGGACTGGACCCCGACTAGACCGTGACCTGGGCGCCCATCTCCACCACCCGGCCCGGCGGGATGCGGAAGAATTCGGTCGGGTTGGCGGCGTTCTTGAGCAGGAAGATGAAGAGGTTGTCCTGCCACAGCGGCATGCCCGCATTGGCCGAGGGGACCACCGAGCGCCGTCCCAGGAAGAAGGACGTCGACATGATGTCGAACTTTAAGCCCAGCTTGCGGCCGACCCCCAGCGCCTTGGGCACGTTGGGGCTCTCCATGAAGCCGTAGGTCAGCACCACCTTGCGGAAGTCCTCGTTGACCACCTCGATTCGGACCCGGTCGCCCTCGGCGACGCGCGGGGTCTCGGCGGTGCGGACCGTCAGGACCACGTTCTTCTCGTGCAACACCTTGTTGTGCTTGAGATTGTGCATCAGGGCCACCGGAGCCATGTCCAGGTCCGAGGTCAGGAAGATGGCCGTTCCTTGCGCCCTGTGCGGCGGACGGGCCCGCAGCATCTCGATCAGGTCCAGGAGCGGCACGGCCTCGCGACGGGTCTTGTCGGAGAGGATCTGGCTGCCCCGCGTCCAGGTCCACATCAGGATCACGAGGCCCAGGCCCAGCAGCAGCGGCAGCCAGGCCCCGTCGGGGATCTTCAGGAGGTTCGAGGAGATGAACACCAGGTCCAGCAAGCCCAGCGGGACCAGCAGGGCGCAGGTCTGCAGCCAGTTCCAGTTCCAGAACTTCCGCACGATCACCACCGCCAAGAGGGTGTCGACGAACATGGCCCCGGTCACCGCGATGCCATAGGCCGAGGCCAGCTTGTGCGAGTCCTGGAAGGTGAACAGCAGGACCAGCACCCCGACCATCAGGAAGTTGTTGATCTGTGGCACGAAGATCTGCCCCGACTGGGTCTCCGAGGTGCGCTTGATGTCGAGGCGCGGCAGGAGGCCGAGCTGCACCGCCTGCTGGGTCAGGGAGAAGGCGCCCGTGATCACCGCCTGGCTGGCGATGACCGTGGCGGCCGTGGCCAGCACCAGCACCGGCCAGTAGACCACCGTCGGCACCATCTCCCAGAACGGGTTGTGGCGGGCGCCGGGGTTGTCGAGGATCAGGGCCCCCTGGCCGAGATAGTTCAAAGCGAGGCAGGGGAACACCAGCCCGATCCAGGCCATGCGGATCGGCTTCTTCCCGAAGTGGCCCATGTCGGCGTAGAGCGCCTCGGCGCCGGTCACCGCCAGGAACACGCTGCCGAGGATGACGAAGCCCAGGAAACCGTTGTCGAACAGGAACTTGACCCCATAGAAGGGGCTGAAGGCGCGGAAGATCGACCAGTCGTCGGACAGGTGGTAGAGGCCGAGCGCCCCCAGCACCAGGAACCAGACCGCGGTCACCGGGCCGAACAGGGCGGCCACCCGGTGGGTGCCCCGCGCCTGCACCATGAACAGGCCCACCAGGATCGCCGCCGACATCGGCAGGATGTAGGGCGTCAAGAGGTGGCCGACCGCCGGGGCGTCCTTGATCCCCTCCACCGCCGACAGCACCGAGATGGCCGGAGTGATGATGCCGTCGCCGTAGAACAGGGCCGCGCCGACCACGCCCAGCAGGAACACCACCACGTTCCGCCGCCCGAGCGCCCGGTTGGCCAGGGCCATCAGGGCCAGCGTCCCGCCCTCGCCCTTGTTGTCGGCCCGCATCAGGAAGATGACGTATTTGACGGTCACGATCAGGGTCAGGGCCCAGATCACCAGGGACACCACCCCGAGCACCGCCTCCTCCCCGCCCCCGCCGCGGCGGGAATGGGCCAGGGCCTCGCGCATGGCGTAGAGGGGGCTGGTGCCGATATCGCCGAACACCACGCCGATCGAGCCGATGACCAGGCCCCAGAACTTGCCGTGATGTCCGTGGTCGCCGTTGGCCGGAGCGGCGGCGGTCTCCGCAGGCTTGCCGGGCTCTTGCGCGCCCGCGCCTGGATTGGACCCGTCTCCCGCCGGGGCGGTCGAAGCGTCCGAGGCTTCCGAAGCCATTCACATCCTCCGGGCGCGAAGCGGCGGAGACGCCCCACCCCACGCTGGCCAAGCCTCGTCCAGAGCACGCTCTAGGCGAGGCGCGCCGCGATACTCCCTTTCCCTGCGCCGTTCAATCGGCGCGCGAGAAGGAGCCTTGCCGGAAAGGCCGGCCGCCCCCCGCCGGTTCCCTTGAACCGTGACGCTTGGCGCGCCACCATGGCCCCATGACCCGCCGCCTCTGCCTGGTGACCGGCGCCTCCGCCGGCATCGGCGCCGCCTTCGCCAGGACCTACGCCGCCCACGGCTATGACGTGGCCCTGACCGCCCGTCGCTCGGACCGGCTGGACCAGCTCGCCGAGTCCATCCGCCTGCGCTACGGGGTCGAGACCCTGAGCATTCCCGCCGACCTGTCGGAGGCCGGGGCCTGCGACCAGATCCTCAAGGGGCTGGAATCCCACGGTCGGGTGGCCGACGCCCTGGTCAACAACGCGGGCTATGGCGTCCGCGGCGGCTATGCCGAAACCAGCTGGGCGGACCAGGCCGCCTTCCTGCAGGTGCTGGTCACCGCCGTGGCCGAGATGAGCCACAAGGTCCTTCCGGGAATGGTGGAGCGGCGGTTCGGCCGCATCGTCAACGTCGCCTCCATCGCCGGCCTGGTCCCGGGCGCCCCCGGCTCGACCCTCTACGGGGCGGCCAAGAGCTTCGTGGTGAAGTTCTCCCACAGCCTGCACCTGGAGAACCTGGCGACGGGCGTGCACGTCAGCGCCCTGTGCCCCGGCTTCACCTATTCGGAGTTCCACCAGAGCGCCGGCATGACCGAGATGACGGCGGAGATCCCGACCTGGCTGTGGATGGGCGCCGACGAGGTGGCCGCCGCCGGCTATGAGGCCGCCGAAGCGAACCGGGCCGTCTGCGTGCCTGGGGCCCCCAACAAGGCCATAGCCCTCATCTCCAAGATCGTGCCCGACGAATGGGCCCTGGCCCTGATGGCCCGCCAGGCCGCCCGTTTCCGCAAGCTTTAGTCGGCCGCGCCGCCGACGCTGAACAGGCGCCGTCCCGCCATCCGGACTTCCACGGCCAGGGCCTTGGACTCGCGCAGAATCTCGTCAGCCCGGCCGAGCAGGTCGCCCGGGCGGCAGGTCAGCGGCACGAACCGCCGGTCCTCCGGTGAATATTCAAGATAGAGTTCGAACGTCTGACGCATGGCGCATAGGAAGCCGTCGAATCCGCAAACCCGCCTTGATCCGCCTCAAATCCGGCCGCGACGCCGCGCTCCCGGACGGGTCATTGACCGCGGCCCGGTCCGCGCGCATTTTCCCGGCTCAGCCCAGATCATCCCTCCCCGCCGGCGCGCCGATTCGCGCCCGATAGCCGGCCAGCACGCCCGAAAGGCTGACGTCATGACCGCCGCCGCCCTGCACACGCCCGCCCCCGACGCCGCCCGCGCAGATCCCCGCCTGATCGTCGCCCTGGACCTGCCGACCCGCGCAGAGGCGGAGGCCATGGTCGAGCGACTGGGCGACAGTGTGGTCTTCTACAAGGTCGGGCTGCAGCTCCTGGCCACCGGCGGGATGGAGATGGCCGCCGACCTCAAGGCGCGCGGGCGCCGGGTGTTCCTCGACTGGAAGCTGCACGACATCGGCGCGACCGTGGAGAAGGCCGCCGCCGCCATCGCCGCCACCGGAGCTGGGGACCTCCTGACCGTCCACGCCGAACCCCAGGTGCTGGCCGCCGCCGTGCGGGGAGCCGCGGGCTCCGGACTGAAGGTGCTGGGGGTGACGGTGCTCACCTCCCTCTCGGGCCAGGACCTCGGCGAGATCGGCTATGGCCTGGGGGTGGAGGAGCTGGTGCGGCGCCGGATCGGCCAGGCCCTCGACGCCGGGGCGGACGGGGTGGTCGCCAGCCCGCAGGAGGCGGCAGTGGCGCGCGAACTCGGCGGCCCAGACTTCCTGGTGGTGACCCCCGGCATCCGCCCCGCAGGCGCCAGCATGGACGACCAGGCGCGGGCGGCCGGGCCCGCCGAGGCCCTGAAGTCGGGCGCCAGCCACCTCGTGGTCGGCCGGCCCATCACAGCCGCCCCTGATGCGCGAGCGGCGGCCCTGGCCATCGCCACCGAGATGGCGGGCGTCTAGCGCCCAAAGAAGAACGGCCGGCGCTGGGGGCGCCGGCCGTGATGCTCTCGAGACTAGCCTCGGACTACCAGCGGCGACGCCCGCCGCCCATGGGGCGCGCCTGACCGCCCCCGCTGTTGTTCCGCCAGAAGCTGTTGCGGCCCATCTGGTTATTGCCGCCCTTGTTTCCGCCGCAGCCGCTGTTGCAGCTCGGGGGCGGGGGCGGGGCTTCGCAGTTGCAGTCGCCCATGCCGCCCTTGCCGCCGTGGCCCTTGCCGCCGCCGTGACCGCCGTAGCCGCCGCCGTGGTTCCCACCACCGCCGCCGCCATTACCGCCGCCGCCGCCGCCGCCGTTACCACCGCCGCCGCCGCCGCCTTGGCCCTGGCCGCCGCCCTGGCCGGAGCCGTTGCCCTGACCCTGGCCGGTCCCAGTGCCCGTGCCGGTCCCCGTGCCGTTGCCGACACCCGTGCCGGTGCCCGTCCCCGTGCCGTTACCGCCATTGCCGCCGCCGCCGCCCTGGCCGCCATTGCCGCCGAAGCCGGTGCCGGTCCCGTTGCCGCCATTGCCGCCGGCGCCGACGCCGTTGGAGCTGGAGTTGGAGTTGGAGTTGGAGGACGCGCCGTTGCTGGAGCTGAGGGTGATGGTCTGGGAGATGTTGGAGTTGCTGTTCGAGGCGCCGTTGAAGGAGCCGTTGACGCTGCCGTTGAACGAGCTCGAGCCGCCGCCGCCGCCATTACCGCCGCCGCTGCCGCCGCCGCCGCCGAAGCCGCCGCCGAAGCTGTCGTTGCCCCAGACCATGTTGACGTTGCCGCCGCCGCCGCCGCCGCCGCCCGACATCTCGCTGGGGCCGACGCCGCCCGAGAAGTAGTCGCCGAGCAGACGGACCGACTCACGCTGGGGAGCCGCCGCCGCGGCCGAGGCCGCCACCGCCAGGGAGATCTGGGGCTGGGGTTGGGGCGCCACGCAGCCGTAGCCGGGGATGAACATGAAGGGCGCGTAGCAGGGCATCACCATCGGCTGCACCGGCGGATAGTAGACCGGCGGAGGCGGAGGGGGCGGGGGAGGCGCCACCACGAAGCAGCTCGAGCAGCCGTACATCGGCTGCATCTGCGGCGGGGGAGCGCACTGCATGCAGGGATAGCCGCTCGACACCGGATAGGCCTGGCCCTGGTAGGGCTGGCTCTGGATGGCGTAGGCGGGGGCCGGAGCGAAGGCGTAGCCCGGGCTGGCCGGGGCGTAGGCGCAGTCGGCGCCGGTGCACGCCAGGGCGGCCGTCGCGAAAAGCGACGTGGACAGGGCGGCGAGGGCTGCAAACGCTTGCGACGACATCTGATCGCTCCAAATCGGGACAATCCGGGCGAAAAAGCTGCCCGCTGATGTCACGGTCGCAAAAGCCGCGCCGCGGGACGCAAAGGTTCAACCGGCAGGGGCTGGCCGGTTCGCGTGAGGGGGGATTTGTCCCGCCGAGCTTTGGGAAGAGGGCGGCCCGGAGGCCGGCGGCGCCTAAAATACCTTAAAAATCAACCGCAATGCCCTTGCGCTCCCAGTCGCCGAACCGCGTCGGTTCGGGACCGGAGGGGCCGCCTTCCTCGCCCGTCAGGCGAGTCTCCTTTTGGGCGAGTTCTTCTTGCGCCCGGCGAGCGGCGGCCTCGGCCAGGGCCCGGCGCGCGGCCGGGCTCAGCACCTTGCCGGGGGCGGCGCCGGGGATGTCTTCAGAAGTCGAAGCGTCGTCGGTCATGGGTTCGATAGGCCGTTCAGGGCGATTGCGCTTGCTCGCGCGGCCCCGGCGCATGATCTAGCGCGGATGAGCGCCCCGACAAGCCCTTCCGGCCCGCCTTCCGACGTCGGCCTGCCCGCCCGCAAGGCCGCCCTGGCCCTGTTCGCCGCGGGGCTGGAAAGCCGGGGCGGCTTCGATGCCGCCCTGTCCCTGCCCGCCTTCTCGAGCCTGTCGCCGCGCGACCGGGCCTGGACCCGCGCCCTGGTGGCCACGGCCTTCCGGCGCCTCGGCCCCATCGACCGCGCGCTCGACGCCCGCCTGAAGAAACCGCCCCCGGACGCGGTGCGCCAGCTCCTGCAGATCGGCGCCGCCCAGCTCCTCTTCCGCGACACCCCCGCCTTCGCCGCCGTCTCCACCTCGGTGGACCTCGCCCGGACCCATCCCTCGACCAAGCCCTTCGCGGGCCTGGTCAATGCGGTCCTGCGCGCCCTCTCCCGCGACGGGATCGGGGAACCGGGCCCCGAGGCCCACGCCCCCGCCTGGCTGTTCGCCCGCTGGAAGGCGGCCTACGGCGAGGCGGCCGCGCAAGGCATCGCCGCCTTGATCCCCGGCGAGGCGCCCACCGACCTTTCCTTGCGCGATCCCGCCGACCGCGACGTTCTCGCCGAAGCCCTGGAGGGCCAGATCCTGCCGGGCGGGTCCCTGCGCACCCAGCGCCGTGGCGATCTCTCCGAATGGCCCGGCTTTTCCGAAGGCCAGTGGTGGGTTCAGGACGCCGCCGCCGCCGTCCCCGCCCGCCTCCTCGACGTGAAACCGGGTGAGACCGCCCTCGACCTCTGCGCCGCCCCCGGGGGCAAGACCCTGCAGCTCGCCGCCGCCGGGGCCTCCGTGGTCGCCCTGGACCGCTCGGCCCAGCGCCTGAAGCGCGTGACCGAGAACCTCGCCCGCATGGGCTTCAAGGCCGAGACGGTCACGGCGGAAGCCGACGCCTGGAAGGACGGCCGCACCTTCGACGCCGTGCTGCTGGACGCCCCCTGCTCGGCCACCGGCACCTTCCGCCGCCATCCGGACGTGCTGTGGGCCTCCCGCCCCGGCGACATCGGCAGCCTGGCCGGGGTGCAGGCGCGCCTGCTGGACGCCGCCGCCGAGCGGGTGAAGCCTGGGGGGCGCCTGGTCTATTGCGTCTGCTCGCTGGAGCCCGAGGAGGGCGAGGCGCAGGTGGAGGGGTTCCTGCGCCGCCGTCCCGACTTCCGCCTGACCCCCGCTTCCCCCGAGGCCGTGGGCGCGCCCGCCGAGGCCCTGACGGCCCAGGGGAGCTTGCGAATCCTGCCCAGCTCCTGGGCCGAGACCGGCGGTCTGGACGGGTTTTTCGCGGCCCGGTTCGACCGGGCGGGCTGAACCCGGTACGGGAGGCAAAACCGGTTTCCACTTTGGCGCGACCCGGAGTATCTGAAGACATGAGCCGCCGCCCCACCCTGATCTCGCCGTCGATCCTGGCCTCGGACTTTTCGCGCCTGGGCGAGGAGATCAGGGCCATCGAGGCCGCCGGCGCCGACTGGGTCCACGTCGACGTGATGGACGGCCACTTCGTGCCCAACATCACCATCGGCCCGGAGGTGGTCAAAGCGATCCGCCCCCACGCCAAGATTCCCTTCGACGTCCACCTGATGATCTCACCGGTGGACCTGCACCTGGAGGCCTTCCGCAACGCCGGCGCCGACTGGATCAGCGTCCACCCCGAAGCGGGCCCGCACCTGAACCGCACCCTGCGCCGCATCCGTGAGCTGGGGGCCAAGGCCGGCGTCGTGTTCAACCCCGCCACCCCGGTGGAGACCGCCGAGTGGGTGCTGGAGGACCTCGACCTGATGCTGGTCATGTCGGTCAACCCCGGCTTCGGCGGCCAGAGCTTCCTGACCTCGCAGCTGAAGAAGATCGAGCGGCTGCGGTCGATCATCGACAAGGCCGGCGCCGACATCGTGCTGGAGGTGGACGGCGGGGTGACGGTCGAGACCGCGCGCCTGTGCCGCGACGCGGGGGCCGACGCCCTCGTGGCCGGAACCGCCGTCTTCAAGGGCGGACCGGCCGCCTATGCGGACAACATCCGCGCCTTGAGAGGCGCCTGAGCAGGCGGCGGGTCGCCCGAGGATGGAACGCCGCGCGTCCAGGGACCTGACCACCACGCCGGGCCTGGCGCCGTGGAGCGCGCTCGCCCGCGGTTTCGTGCGCCACGCCGCCGAGGAGTGGCAGTCCACCGGACTCTACCGCCTGAGCCTCGACAACCCCGCCCCAAAGGCCCTCGCCGCCGCGCCGCGGGACTATCGCCCCAGCGACCCGGACATCGGCCGGGCGATCCTGGCCGGCCGCTTCACCCTGGCGGGGGCGACCCTGGACGTCGGCCCGGACGGCGATCCCTGGGACCGGACCAGCCCGTCCCGCCTCTACGCGGTCCAGCTGCACCGCTTCGCCTGGCTGCCGGACCTGCTGGCCACCGGGGACGCCGGCTCGCGGGCCGCCTTGCGCCTCTTTCTCGATTGGCGGCGTCTGTTCGGCCGCGTCTCCCCCTTCGCCTGGGGGGCGGACGTGCTGGAGCGCCGGGTCTACGGCCTGGCCTGCGCGGGTCGCCGCATCGGCGCGGTAGCCTCGGAGGCCGAGACCGCTCTCTTCGCCGGCCTCCTAGCCGCCCAGGCCCGCCACCTCGGCCGGGTGAAGGACGCCTCCCCAGCGCGGGCGGCCGAGCGCGCCACCGCCATGGCCGTCGCCGGCACCGCCCTCGCAGGCCCCATCGGCGAGCAGATTCTCTCCCGCGCCCTGACCGCCCTGAACAAGGCCTTGAAGGACGTGGTCCTGCCCGATGGGGGCCTTAAGACCCGCTCCCCCGAAGGCGCTCTGGAGCTGGCCCTGGACCTGCTCACCCTCGACGACGCCCTGCTCCAGCGCGGCCGCGAGGCGCCGCCGGAGGTCTCCCGGGCCCTCGACCGGCTGACCGGGGCGGTGCGCTTCTTCACCCTCGGCGACGGCCGGCTCGCCTGTTTCCACGGGGGCGAAGGCTCCGACCCCGCCCGCGTCGAGGCCGCCCGCCTGCATCACGACGAGGGGGAGACCAAGGCCTACGGCTACGCCCCCCACAGCGGCTATCACCGCCTGGCCGGCCGCACCCTGCAGGTCATGGTGGACGCCGCCCCGGCGCCCGACGGGCCGTGGAGCGAGACCGCCTGCGCCCACATCCTGGCCCTGGAGGTCACGGCGGGCCGCGACCGGCTGATCTCCAACACCGCCTGGAGCCCCCGCGCCGCCGGGCCCTACGCCCTGCGCCGGACCGCCGGCGGCTGTACCGCCATGCTGGACGACGCCACCGCGGGCGCGCCCCTGACCGGCTTCCAGGGGCGGATGCTGGGCCCGCGCCTGGTGGGCGGACCGCAGCGGGTGGAGGCCCGGCGCAACGAAGAGAAGGCGGGCGTCTGGCTGGAGCTGGCCCACGACGGCTGGGCCAGACCCTTCGGCCTGGTGCACGAGCGGCGGATCTATCTCGACCCGGGCGGGGACGAACTGCGGGGCGAGGACCGCTTCATCCCCTCCCATGACAGCCACGCCCACGCGCCGGTGGCGGTCGACTACGCCGTGCGCTTCCATCTGCATCCCGACGTGAAGGTCAGCCTCGCCCGCGACAAGAAGAGCGTGTTGCTACGCGGCCCCTCCAACCGGGGCTGGTGGTTCCGCAACGACGCCGAACAGGTGGTGCTGGAGCCCTCGGTCCACTTCGAGCACGGCCTGCCCCGCCGCAGCGTGCAGATCGTCCTCAGAGGCCCCGCCGGCCCCGGCATGAGGGCGCGCGTCCGCTGGAAGCTGGCGACGGTGGAGCCGGCGAAAGACTGACTTCAGGGCCGGGGGGCGCCCAAAGCCCCCCCTTTCCACTATATGAGCCGCCCATGGGCCGCCCGTTCCTCAAGATGAACGGCGCCGGCAACGACTTCGTCGTGGTCGACGCCCTGAGCCACAGCCATCCGGCGCCCTTCGCGCCGGACGAGGCGGGCGTGCGCGCCATCGCCGACCGGGCGGCCGGGATCGGCTGCGACCAGCTCATCGGCATCGAGCCCAGCCGGGCGGCGGACGCCTTCATGCGCATCTGGAACGCCGACGGCGGGCAGGTGGAGGCCTGCGGCAACGCCACCCGCTGCGTCGGCTGGCTTTTGATGGAGGCCTCGGGCCGCGACGAGGCCAGGATCGAGACCGTCGCCGGCCTGATCACCGCCCGCCGGGCCGGTCCCCTGTCCGTCACCGTGGACATGGGCGCGCCGAGGCTCGGCTGGCAGGACATCCCCCTCTCCGAGGAGATGGACACCCGGGGCATCGAGCTGCAGGTCGGGCCGATCGACGCCCCGCACCTGCACACCCCGGGCTGCGTGAACATGGGCAACCCCCACGTGGTCTTCTTCGTCCCTGACGCCGAGGCCGCCCCGGTCACCCAGATCGGGCCGATGATCGAGCACCACTACCTGTTCCCCGAGGGTGTGAACGTGGGCTTCGCCGAGGTGCGGGCCCGCGGCGAAATCCGCCTGCGCGTCTGGGAGCGGGGCGCGGGGCTGACCAAGGCCTGCGGCACCGGCGCCTGCGCCGCCCTGGTCGCCGCCTGCCGGCGGGGCCTGATCGGGCGCGAGGCCGATGTGATCATGGACGGCGGGACCCTGCACATCGAGTGGCGGGAAAGCGACGACCACGTGCTGATGACCGGCCCGGTCGCGGTCGAGTTCACCGGGACCCTGCCGTGACTAAGATTTTTTCCGCTCATCCCGGCGAAAGCCGGGACCCAGGTTTTTTATCGGAGGACGCGCGGGCTTCAGAAAAAGCCTGGGCCCCGACTTCCGTCGGGGTGAGCGGTAATGGATTTGTCCCCTCCGTCGACGTCATCACCTTCGGCTGCCGCCTCAACGCCTATGAGAGCGATCAGGCCAAGGCCCGCGCCATCGCCGACGGGCTCGAGGACGCGGTGATCGTCAACACCTGCGCCGTCACGGGCGAGGCCGTGCGCCAGGCTCGCCAGGCCATCCGCCGTGCGCGGCGGGAGCGCCCCTTGGCCAAGCTGGTGGTCACGGGCTGCGCCGCCCAGATCGACCCGGCGAGCTTTTCCGACATGCCGGAGGTCGATCTCGTCCTTGGCAATTCGCTGAAGAGCGCGAAGGGCGCCTATGCCCGCATCGGCGGCGAGCACGGCCGGGTGCGGGTCAACGACATCGCCGAGGTGCGCGAAACCGCCCCTCACCTGACCGCCGGCCAGGGCGAGCGCGCCCGCGCCTATGTCGAGGTGCAGAACGGCTGCGACCACCGCTGCACCTTCTGCATCATCCCTTACGGGCGGGGGAACTCCCGCTCCGCCCCCGCCGGCGAGATCGTCGAGAGCGTGCGAAGCTTGGCCGCCCAGGGCTACGCCGAGGTGGTGCTGACGGGGGTGGACATCACCGCCTGGGGCCAGGACCTGCCTGGGACGCCGAGCCTCGGCCAGCTGGTCGCCCGCATCCTGAAGCTGGTCCCGGAGCTGCCGCGCCTGCGTCTGTCGTCGATCGACGCGGCCGAGATCGACCCGGAGTTGCTGCGGTGCCTCGCCGAGGAGGCCCGCCTCGCCCCCTACCTGCACCTGTCGCTGCAGCATGGGGACGACCTGATGCTGAAGCGGATGAAGCGCCGCCACTCCCGCGCCGACGCCCTTGGCCTGGTCGCGGCGGTGCGGGCGGTGCGCCCCGACGTCGCCTTCGGCTGCGACCTGATCGCGGGCTTCCCCACCGAAACCGAAGAGGCGTTCGAACAGAGCGTCTCCCTGATCGAGGCCGCGGGGCTGTCCTACTGCCACATCTTCCCGTTCAGCCCGCGTCCGGGAACGCCCGCGGCGAAGATGCCCCAGCTGGAGCGCGCCACCATCAAGGCCCGCGCCGAGCGGCTGCGCGCTGCGGGCTCTGCAGCCCTCGTCCGTCACCTCGACGCAAGGGTCGGGCGCACGGTCACGGCCCTGGTCGAGCGCGAGGGCCTGGCCCGGGCCGAGGACTTCACCGAGATCGCCTTCGAGGGCGAGGCGGCGGCGGGAACGCTCATCCCACTGACCCTGACCGGCCACGACGGCCGCCGGGCCTTCGGCCGCGCGCTCTAGTCGGCCGCGCCGCTTGCCCCTAAGTACGCCCCCATGAGCGACGCTCCCCCCGACAACGGCTTCATCATCGCCCCCATCCCGGGATTCGGGCCGAAGAAGAGCTGGACCGAGCGCCTGACCAAGGGGCTCGCCAAGACCTCGAAAGAGTTCACCGAACAGGTCACCGCCGTCCTGACCAAGCGACGGCTCGACCAGGACGCCCTGGACGAGCTGGAGGAGATGCTGATCGAGGCCGACCTCGGCCCCGCCGCCGCCGCCCGCGTCGCCGCCGCCTTCGGCAAGGCCCGCTTCGGCCGCGAAGCCGACGAGAACGAGATCAAGGAGAGCCTGGCCGAGGCCATCGCCGCCGAGCTGCGCCCCCACGAGGCGCGCTTCGACCCCTTGCGGGGCCCCAAGCCCTACATTGTCCTCTTCGTCGGGGTGAACGGCTCCGGCAAGACCACGACCCTGGGCAAGATCGCCGCCGATCTGAAGGGCCGGGGGGCCAAGGTGCTGATCGCCGCCGGGGACACCTTCCGCGCCGCCGCCGTGGAGCAGCTCTCGGTCTGGGCGGCCCGCTCGGACACCCCCATCATCACCCGTCCCGCCGGCGCCGACGCCGCCGGCCTGGTGTTCGACGCGGCGGCCAGGGCCCGGGCGGAGGGTTTCGACGTGGTGCTGGTGGACACCGCCGGACGGCTGCAGAACAAGTCCGCCCTGATGGACGAGCTCGCCAAGATCGTACGGGTGCTGAAGAAGGCCGATCCGTCCGCCCCGCATGAGACCCTGCTGGTGCTCGACGCCACCGTCGGCCGCAACGCCCTGTCCCAGGTCGAGGCCTTCGACCGCATCGCGGGGGTCACCGGCGTGGTGATGACCAAGCTCGACGGCACCGCCCGGGGCGGGGTGCTGGTCCCCGTCGCCGAGGCCAGCCGGGCCCCGATCAAGCTGATCGGGGTGGGCGAGGGGATCGACGACCTGCAGCCCTTCGACGCAACCGCCTTCGCCCGCTCGCTCGTCGGCCTCCCGGCGCGCTAAGGACAGTCCATGGAAACCGCCGGCGCCCCGACCGAAGCTACGGCAAAGCCCCGCCGCCCCTGGGTCCGCCCCCTGGTGGACTTCGCCGGGCCGGTCGCCTTCGTCGTGGTCTTCTTCGCCAGCCACAAGGACATGATGGCGGGCACCTGGGCCCTGGTGGCGGTCTCCGCCCTGGCCCTCGTCTTCGGCTTCGTACTGGAGAAGCGGATCGCGCCCATGCCCCTCCTGGCGGGCGGGGCGGCGCTGTTCTTCGGGCTCCTGGCCCTGGTGTTCCACGATCCGCGCTTCGTGAAGATCAAGCCGACCGCGATCAACCTCCTGCTCGGGACCACCCTTCTGACCGGCTATTTCCTCGGCAAGAGCCCGCTGAAGCTCCTGATGGGGGACGCGCTTCGGCTCTCGGAGGCGATGTGGCGCAAGCTGACCGTGCGCTACGCCCTGTTCTTTTTCGTCGTCGCCATCTGCAACGAATTCGTCTGGCGCACCCAGACCGACGCGATCTGGGTGGTCTGGCGCATGCCTGGAATGCCGATCTTCGCGGTCCTGTTCTCCCTGACCCAGGCGCCCATGATGGTGAAGGACGCCGGCGCCCTGGAAGCGGCCGCCCTGCGCGCCGCCGAAACCCAGGAGTAAGGCTCGCCGAACTCGTTCACTAAGCCGTGTCCCTGTCGTCAAATTGACACAAAGGGCCGATAAGGGGTGCGCACGGAGCAAATCCGCGCGGAGGCGCCCATGGGCAGGACAGGCAAGGCGTCTGGCGCGGCGCTCGCCGATTCCCCAAGTCATCTGTTGCACCGGGCCCTGCAGCTGGCCCTGGACCTATATGCCTCGGAGGCGCCCGGGCTGGTGACCCAGCGCCAGTTCGCCGTGCTGTCGGCGGTCGCCGCCGACGAGGGGCTCAGCCAGACCGACCTCGTCCGCACCACCGGTATCGACCGCTCGACCCTGGCCGACCTCGTCGCCCGGATGATCGCCAAAGGCCTGCTGGACCGCGCCCGATCCGAGGTCGACGGCCGCGCCAAGACCGTCCGCCTCACCGCCGAGGGCCGCGAGGCCCTCGTCGCCGCCGAGCCCCGCGCCGCGGCGGCAGACGTGCGACTGGTGGAGCTTCTGGGCCGCCGCAAGGGCGAGAAGTTCGTCGCCCTCCTCCAGTCCCTCCTCGCGGCTGAGAGCGCGAACGAGGACGCCGAGGAGGCCCCCAAGCCCGGCAAGAAGGGCAAGAACAAGAAGGCCAAGAAGAAGGCGAAGAAGGCCGCCGCCGCGGCCGCCGAACCGGCGCCGGCTCTGGACCCCTAGACCTTGATATCGAGGAGGGAGCCTGGGCGCGGGATGCGCGGGGCCGCCTTCTCGGTATTGGCCGCGGCCGTCGCCGTAGGCTCAATGGGCCGGGGCGTTTCCGGGCTGCCGAGGGCCGCGTTGAAGAAGGCCTTCTGGGCCGCCTGCAGAGCCGCCGCCCGCGCAGGGGACATCGGCCGGGCCGGCTGGCTCGGCTGAGGGATCCCCGTCAGCGAATTGCGTATCTCGGCCACGACTCAGCACCTCTCAGCGCCAGGGTCCGGCTTCGGGCGATTATGGTCAACGAGCGGTTAACGCGCGACCGTCGCCCCGGAGCTGGCCGAGGCTTTTTCGAGCAGCGCTTCGGCGTCCTTTGGTTCGAGAGGGCCCGTGTGCTTGGCGATGATCACGCCGCCCGGGGCCACCAGGAAAGTCTCCGGAACGCCGGAGATCCCCAACTCAACGCCCGCGCGCCCCGATTGGTCCACTAATATCGTGGTGAACGGGTCGCCGAGCTTGGTGATGAACTGGCGGGTGGCCTCGGAATCGCAGGCCGGGCCGGTCCCGGTATCGCTGCAGGTCCCGCTGAAGCCGTCCTTGTAGGCCACGCCGATGATCCGCACCCCTTGGGACTTGAGCGCCAGCAGGGCCGGGTTCTCCACGATGCAGGGCGCGCACCAGGAGGCGAACACATTGATCAGGGTCGGCCCCTCGACGTAGGCGGCGAGCGGCTTGGGCGCTCCGCCGTCGAGGGTGGGCAGGGCGATGGTCGGGGTCGGCTTGCCGACCAGGGCGTCCGGATTGACGTGGGGATCGTGGCGCAGGGCGTAACCGGCGAACAGCAGGGCCAGGGCCGCCAGCACCACCAGGGGCAGGATCGCCAGCCAGCGGGTCACTTGGGGGTCTCGCGCTTGGCGCCCTCGGCGGCGCGGCGCCAGCGGCGGGCGCGGGCCAGGCTGTCGGCGACCAGCCAGCCCAGGACCAGCACGGTCAGGCCGTAGGCCGGCCACAGGTAGGGGGCGTACTTGCCGGCTTCGAGATGGAGCATGGCTACCCCGCCGCCGCCGCGAGCGCGGCCGCGCCGGCGCGGCGACGCCAGACCTCGGCGCGGATCCGCACCAGCCACAGGGCCCCGAACAGGGCGAGATAGGCCAGGATCATGACGTAGAGGGCCGGGCGGTAGACGGCCGCCAGGCCTTCGGAGTTCTTGGCGAAGATCGAGCTGCCCTGGTGCAGGCTGTTCCACCAGTAGACCGAGAACTTGATGATCGGCAGGTTCACGATCCCGACCATGGCCAGGATCGAGGAGTTGCGCGTCGCCTTGGCCTCGTCGTCGTGCGCCGCCTGCAGGGCCATGTAGCCGAGATAGAGCAGCAGCAGGATCAGCACCGAGGTCATCCGTGCATCCCACTGCCACCAGGTCCCCCAGGTCGGCTTGCCCCAGAGCGAGCCGGTGGCGAGCGCCAGGGCGGTGAAGCCCGCGCCGAGGGGCGCGACCGCCCGGGCGGCGGCGTCGGCCAGGGAATGGCGGAAGACGAGGCCGAAGAAGCTGGCGCCCGCGAGGCAGAAGTAGGCCATCTCAGCCAGGATCGCCGCCGGCACGTGGATGAACATGATACGGACGCTGGCGCCCTGCTGGTAGTCGTCGGGGACGCTGAAGGCGAGCCAGAGCCCGACGGGGATCAGCACGGCCGCGACCCCGCCGAGCAGGGGCGCGAGCCAGCGGGACAGGGCCATGAACCGGGCCGGGTTGGCGAAGACCGCGAACATCTATGGCGAGATAGAAGCGCAAGCGGGCGGGAGCAAGACAATCACGCCGGGCCGCCGGGCTCGCGCGGGGCGTCAAGGCGCAGGAGCAGCCATCCCAGCAGGGCCGAAAGCCCCGATCCGGCCAGGACCCCGAGCTTGGTCGCGTCCTGCTCGCCGGTCGTGCGGAAGGCCAGGAGGCCGATGAACAGGCTCATGGTGAAGCCGATGCCGCACAGGACCGAGACCCCGTAGAGCTGGCGCCACGACGCCCCGGCCGGTTTGGCGGCCAGACCCATGCGGATGGCGATCCAGGCGGCGCCGAACACCCCGACCTGCTTGCCGAGGAAGAGGCCCGCCGCCACGCCCAGGGGGATCGAGGCGAGCAGCGCGCCCGGTCCCAGCCCCGCCAGGGAAACGCCGGCGTTGCAGAAGCCGAACAGGGGAACGATCAGAAAGGCGACCCAAGGGTTGAGGGCCCGCTCCAGCCGGTGCAGGGGCGCGCCGGAGGGAATGGCCATGGCCAGGATCACGCCCGCCAGGGTGGGATGGATCCCCGACTGCAGCATCTGGCTCCATAGGACGACGCCCAGGATGAGGTAGGGCGCCAGAGCCTCGATCCCGAAGCGGTTGAGGATCGCCAGCCCGACCGCCGCGGCGGCGGCCCAGGCCAGGGCCCAGGGGGCCAGGCCGGCTGTGTAGAAGAGGGCGATGATCAGCACCGCCCCGAGGTCGTCGAGGATGGCCAGGGCCGTCAGGAACACCTTCAGGGACGTCGGGACGCGGCGGCCTAGCAGGGACAGCACCCCGAGCGCGAAGGCGATGTCGGTGGCCGCCGGAATGGCCCAGCCGTGCAGGGTCGGCCCGCCCCTCTGGACCGCGAGGTAGATCAGGGCCGGAACGGCCATGCCGCCGAGCGCCGCCAGTCCCGGCAGGAGGCGCAGCGGCCAGGTGGAAAGCTCGCCCTCCACCCACTCGCGTTTGATCTCCAGCCCGACCAGCAGGAAGAAGATCGCCATCAGCCCGTCGTTGACCCCGTGCCGCAACTCGCCGGTGGCCAGGGGCAGGTGCACGAAGGCGAAATAGGCGCCCGCCAGCGGAGAGTTGGCGGCGACCAGGGCGAGGGCCGCCGCGCCCATCAGCACGATGCCGCCCGCGCTTTCGCTGGCGAGGAAGCGGCGGATCATCTCGGCGGGCGAGTCGAGGGCCATGGGGCAGCTAGGCCGGGCAACGAGGTGGGTGGCAAGCTCATTCCCTCTCCCCACCGGGGAGAGGGAAATCAGGCCAGCTTCTGGATCAGGCTTTCGACCACGGCGTCGACGCCCAGGGCGATGCGACGGGCGCCCTCATAGGTCTCGGCGAAGACCTGGCGCAGGCGCAGCGCGGTCTCGGCGTCCCCGCTCAACACCTGGGGGGGTGACGATCTCCAGCGCCTTCCCGTCGGCCGCCCGGCAGATCAGCATCTCCGGCTCGCCGTCGGTCCCCTCGCCGATCTCGACCACATAGTCGCCCACATTGACCTGGTAGCGGTCCTCGTGTTCGGCCGGGGTCCAGGCGAGGCTGCGCGACGTGGTGCGCGCGTGCAGCCGCTCCACCAGCACCGCCTCGCGCGTGCGATCGGGTACGCTCATGCCGCCCTTATGCGCACGCTATCTTTGCGGAATGGCTAAGGGCAGGACATAGCTAGGCGGCACAGCCTGCCGGACGGATGGGGAAAGACACAGAATGGGTCCTGACCGGGACGACGCCATCTTCGTGGGCAAGGGCGACAAGCCCGAATTCCTCGCCCTCGCCTACGCCAACCGCCACGGCCTGGTGGCGGGCGCCACGGGCACGGGCAAGACCGTCACCTTGCAGATTCTCGCCGAGGGCCTCTCCCGCGCCGGGGTCTCGGTGTTCGCCGCCGACGTGAAGGGCGACCTTTCGGGGATCGCCGCGCCGGGCGAGGCCAAGGAGTTCCTGGTCGAACGGGCCAAGACCATGGGCTTCACCTATGAGCCCGACAGCTTCCCCGTGGTGTTCTGGGACCTGTTCGGCGCCGAGGGTCATCCGATCCGCGCCACCGTCTCGGAGATGGGGCCCCTGCTGCTCGCCCGCCTGCTCGACCTCAACGACGTGCAGGAGGGGGTGCTGAACATCGCCTTCCGCATCGCCGACGAACAGGGCCTGCTGCTGCTGAACCTGGCGGACCTGCGCGCCGTCCTCGGCTACGTCGCCGAACATGCGGCCGAGCTCACCACCCAGTACGGCAACGCCTCCAAGGCCACCGTCGGCACGATCCAGCGCCAGCTCCTGGTGCTGGAAGCGCAGGGCGCCAGCCAGTTCTTCAGCGAGCCTGCGCTGCAGCTGAAGGACTTCATGCACGTCGACCGCGACGGGCGGGGGGCCATCAACATCCTGGCCGCCGACAAGCTGATGCAGAACCCGCGGCTCTACGCGACCTTCCTCTTGTGGCTCCTGTCCGAGCTGTTCGAGGACCTGCCGGAGGTGGGCGATACGGCGAAGCCCAAGCTCGTGTTCTTCTTCGACGAGGCGCACCTGCTCTTTAACGACGCCCCCAAGGCGCTTCTGGAAAAGATCGAACAGGTGGTCCGCCTGATCCGCTCCAAGGGCGTGGGGGTCTATTTCGTGACCCAGAACCCCCTCGACGTGCCGGATTCGGTCCTGGCCCAGCTCTCCAACCGGGTGCAGCACGCCCTACGCGCCTTCACCCCCCGCGACCAGAAGGCGGTCAAGGCGGCGGCCGACACCTTCCGCCCCAACCCGGCCCTGGACACCGCCCGGGTGATCATGGAGCTCGGCAAGGGCGAGGCCCTGGTCTCCTTCCTGGAAGGCTCAGGGACCCCTTCCATGGTCGAGCGCACCCTGATCCGCCCGCCCACGGCGCGCCTTGGCCCCCTCACGCCGGAAGAGCGCGCGGCGGTGATCGCCGCCTCGACGCTGAAGGGCAAGTACGACGTCGCCGTCGATCCGGAATCCGCCTTCGAGGTGCTGCAGCAACGGGTGGCCCAGACCGCCGCCCAGGCCGCCGCCCCGGCGGCCCCGACCCAGGGCGGAGGCGGCGGGGAGGCCGTCGCGGCCGGCGCGGGCGCCCTCGGAGCCCTCGGCGCGGTCATGGGCGCCATCTTCGGCACGGGCGGGGGCCGGGGACGTCTCACCGCGGGCCAGGCCATCGCCCGCAACGTCACCCGCACCGTCACCAACCAGATCGCCGGCCAGATCGCCGCCGACCTCGGCCGCCAGATGGGCGGCCGCATGGGCGGCTCCATCGGCCGCGCCGTCGTGCGCGGCGCGCTGGGGGGGATGCTGAGGCGGTAGGGAATTGGTGGGCCCGGTAGGACTCGAACCTACAACCAGACCGTTATGAGCGGCCGGCTCTAACCATTGAGCTACGGGCCCTTTCCAGGGGTTCGCGCGCTTAGCATGAGGCGGACCGGCTCGGAAAGCGACCGCGACCATTCAGCGGCCGTTCAGGGCCAGCTTCGCTATAGTCGCCCCATGAAGGAGACCCCCATGAGACGCCTGATGCTGGCCGCCGCGGCGACCCTGGCCCTCGCCGCCGCGAGCGCCCCCGCCCTGGCCCAGACCGCCGCCGACTCGGCGGCTCAGTTTCGCGCCACCACCCTGAACCTCTCGGCCTTCGGGGAGGTGCGCGTCGTCCCCGACATCGCCAGCATCACCACCGGGGTCGTGACCACCGCCTCCACCGCCTCGGCGGCCATGCAGCGCAACCGCGAGCGGATGAACGCCGTGGTCGCGGCGCTGCGCGCAGCGGGCGTCGCGGAGCGGGACATCCAGACCTCGTCCCTGACGCTCGACGCCCAGTACCTCTACCAGGAGAACCAGCCCCGCCGCCTGACCGGCTACCAGGCCTCCAACCTCGTCACCGTCACGGCGCGGGACCTGTCGCGGCTCGGCGCCACGGTGGACGCGGTGGTGTCGTCGGGCGCCAACGAGATCAACGGCATCGCCTTCGACATCACCAACCCGCAGGTCGCCGAGGACCAGGCCCGCCGCGCGGCGGTGAAGGCCCTGGAGGCCAAGGCCTCGCTCTACGCCGAGGCCAGCGGCCACAGGATCGTGCGCCTTGTCAGCCTGTCGGAAAGCGGCGGCTACACCCCCGCTCCGCCCCGGCCGATGCTGATGAAGGCCATGGCCGATTCCGCCCAGACCTCGGTCTCGCCGGGCGAACTGCGCGTGCGGGTGGATGTGCAGGGGGTTTACGAGCTGGGGAAATAAATTCTCCGCTCACCCCGGCGAAAGCCGGCGCCCAGGCTTTTTCTGAAACGCGCGCGCTGAAAAACAAAATCACCTGGGTCCCGGCTTTCGCCGGGATGAGCGGGTGTTTTTAAGCGACCCGCTTCACGGCGTTGCCTTCGTCCAGCAGCACCACGGTGGGGTGGTAGTTGCGGGCCTCGACGGCGTCGAGCTGGCAGTAGGCGACCACGATCACCTTGTCGCCGGTCTGCACCAGCCGGGCGGCGGCGCCGTTGACGCCGATGGTGCGCGAGCCCTTCGGGGCCTCGATGGCGTAGGTGGTGAAGCGCGCGCCGGTGGCGATGTTCAAGACGTCCACCTGCTCGTGCGGCAGGATGCCCGAGGCTTCCAGCAGCTCACGGTCGATGGCGATCGAGCCTTCGTAATCGACGTCGGCCTGGGTCACCGTGGCCCGGTGCAGCTTGGCCTTCATCATGGTGAGAAGCATGGACGCTCCCGGCGTACTGAGGGCGCGAAGATGCGCCCCGCCTTGTTGCACTGCATATAATCCCAGGCGGACCCAGGTTCAATCTTAGCGCCGTCCGGTCCACAGCCAAGCCTGGATGCGAAGGGGGCGACGGGCCGCCTCGGCGCTGCTAAATCTTTGCGTCCCGCCGACGCCCGGAGCCGCCCTTGCCCTACCCCCACTTCGATCCGGTCCTGTTCCAGTTCGGGTTCATCGTCATCCGCTGGTACGCCCTGGCCTATGTGGCGGGCATCCTCCTAGGCTGGCGCTACATGATCGGCCTGATCCGCAAGCCGGCGCTTTGGCGCGGCACGGCGCCCGTGGCCGACGACCGGCAGGTGGACGACCTGATCCTGTGGCTGACGCTGGGGATCATCCTCGGCGGGCGGGTCGGCTACATCCTGTTTTACAACGCCCAGCTGATCTGGACGAACCCGCTCGAGATCCTGATGCTCTGGCACGGGGGCATGTCGTTCCACGGCGGCCTGATCGGGGTGGCCCTGGCCATCGCCATCTTCGCCCGCGCCAACCGCATCGAGGTGGTGCGCCTGGCGGACCTGATCGCCCCCGCGGCGCCGCTGGGCCTGTTCTTCGGGCGCATCGCCAACTTCATCAACGACGAGCTGTGGGGCCGCCCCACCACCGCCCCCTGGGGCATGGTGTTCCCCAACGCCCAGGACGGCGTCCCTCGCCACCCGAGCCAGCTCTACGAGGCGGGCCTGGAAGGGATCGTCCTGTTCTGCGTCCTGCTCTGGGGAACCTACGGCGCCAAGCTGCTGCCGCGACGCGGGGCCCTGACCGGCCTGTTCCTGGCCGGCTACGCCGTCGCCCGCATCGCCCTGGAGAACGTGCGCGAGCCGGACCAGGGCATGCCGCATTTCCCCCTGGGCCTGACCATGGGGATGATGCTGTCGATCCCCATGCTGATCGCGGGCCTGGCCCTGATCGGCTGGTCCCGCCGCCCCGAGGCCATGGCGCCGCCCGCCCCGGAGGCCGCCCCCGTCAAGGCCCCGCCCGTGAAGGCCGAGGCCGCGCCTGCAGCGGCCCCGCCGGCAGGCCCTGCGGCCTCCAAGCCCAGGGCGAAGGCGAAGCCCGCCGCCCGACGCAAGCGCAAGGCCGCCAAGGCAAAGGCCGCTCCGAAGGCGCCGCCCAAAACATGAGCTTGGCCGAACGGCTGGCGCGCCAGATCGCCGCCGAGGGGCCGATCACGGTGGCGCAGTACATGACCGCCTGCCTGCATGACCCCAGGGACGGCTACTACGCCACCCGACCCCGCCTCGGAGCCGAGGACGGGGATTTCCTCACCGCCCCCCTGGTGTCGCAGATGTTCGGCGAGCTGGTGGGCTTGTGGGCCGTGGAGACCTGGCGGCGGATGGGCCGCCCCGCCCCCTTCCGCCTGGTGGAGCTGGGCCCCGGCGACGGAACCCTGATGGCCGACGCCCTGCGTGCGGCCCTGCTGGAGCCCGCCTTCCTTGCCGCCGCCGAGCTGTGGCTGGTGGAGCCGAGCCCGCCGCTGACCGCCGCCCAACAGGATCGCCTGGCCGCGGCGCCCCTGAAGCCCCGCTGGACCGCCCGCCTGGGCGAGGTCCCCGGCGGCGCGCCCATGATCCTGATCGCCAACGAGGTGCTGGACTGCCTCGCCGCCCGCCAGTTCGTGCGCACCGCCGATGGGTGGGCCGAGCGCCGGGTGGGGCTGGACGATGAGGGCCGCCTGGCCTTCGGCCTCGCCCCCGCGCCCCGCGGTTTCGTGCCTCCACCCGGACTGGACGCCGTCGCGGAGGGGAGCGTGGTGGAGGTCTCCACCGCCCAGGAGGCCATGGCCGAAGATGTCGCCCTGCGGGTGGTGGAGGACGGCGGCTGCGCCCTCTTCATCGACTATGGCCGCGACCGCCCCGAGCCCGGGGACACCCTCCAGGCCCTGGTCGCCCACAGGAAGGTCCCGCCCCTGGAAGCCCCCGGCGAGGCGGACATCACCATGCACGCCGACTTCCCCGCCGTCGCCGCCGCCGCCCGGAGCCAGGGGGCGCAGACGACGCCCATCCTGCCCCAGGCCGTCTTCCTGGCCGCCCTCGGGATCGAGGCCCGCGCCGAGGCCCTGGCCCGCGCCCGCCCCGACCGCGCCGACACCCTGGCCCGCCAGTTCGACCGCCTGACCGCGCCCACCGCCATGGGGACCCTGTTCAAGGCCATGGCGATCCATGCGCCGGGCCTGGCCGTCCCCGGCTTCGAGGCCGCGCCGTGAGCGCCGAGTTCCTGATCTCGCCGCCCCTCGCGGCCCTGAAGGGCGTGCGCCACGGTTTCTTCACCCGCCGGGGGGGCGTTTCCGGCGGCCTCTACGCCAGCCTGAACGTGGGACGCGGCTCCAGGGATGATCCCGTCGCCGTGGCCGAGAACCGCCGCCGCGCCGCCGAGGCTTTTGACGCGCCGCCTGAGGCTCTCCTGACCGGCTACCAGATCCATTCCGCCGTCGTCCTCACCGTGGACCGCCCCTGGACCGAAGCGCCCGAGGGCGACGGCGTGGTCACGGCGAGGCCGGGGATCGTCTGCGGGGCCCTGGCCGCCGACTGCGCCCCGGTGCTGCTGGCCGATCCGGAGGCCCGCGTGGTCGCCGCCGTCCACGCCGGCTGGCGCGGCGCCATCGGTGGGGTGGTAGAAAGCGCGGTGACGGCCATGGCGGCCCTCGGCGCCGATCCTCGGCGCACGGTGGCCGTCGTCGGGCCCTGCATCGGCCCGGACTCCTACGAGGTGGGCCTGGATTTCCTCGCCCGCTTCGAGGCCGACGCTCCGGAGGCGGCGCGCTTCTTCCGCCCCGGCGTCACGGCCGACAAGCGCCTGTTCGACCTGCCCGGCTTTGTGCTCGACCGCCTGGCGAGATCAGGCGTGACCAACGCCGAATGGATCGGCCGCGACACCCTGACCGAGGAGGCCGAGTTCTTCTCCAACCGCCGCGCCGTCCACCGCGGCGAAGCCGACTACGGCCGCCTCTTGTCGGCGATCGCGCTCGTTTAGGTGCGCACTCGCAGCGTGAACCCCACCGTGCGCGGGGGGGCCAGGAAGGCGCCGTAGGTGCCGGTCTGGAACGGGGCGCCGAAGGCCAGCTGCATGTAGTGCTGGTCGAACAGGTTCCTGGCCCAGACTTCGACCGTCCACCGGCCGGTCTCGGCGCCCAGGCTCATCCGCCCGTTCACCACCGTGTAGCCGGTCTGCACCTTGGCCGGGTCGAGGTCGGAGCCCGTGTTGTAGGACGAGGAATATTTGGCCTCGACGCTGGCCCGGCCCGTCAGGCCCGGCGCGACGCTGCGCTGGTAGGCGGCGCCGAGGGTCCCCGACCACAGCGGCGCGAAGTTCAGCCGGGTGTTGGGCAGGCGGACCAGGCCCGCCACCGCGTCCGGCCCGTACTGGGTCATGGCGTAGGTCAGCCCGCCCTGCAGGGTCAGCCCCGTGAGCGGCGCGCGGAACAGGAAATCGAGGTCGGCGCCCTTGGCGGTCACTTCCGGCACCGAGCGCACGGCGAAGGTGGTGCCGAGGAAGCTGTTGAGCTGGAAGTGGCTGAACTTTTCGTGGAAGGCGGCGAGGTTGACGATCAGCCGGCGCTCCAGCCACTCCGTCTTTACCCCCGCCTCATAGTCGTCCACCCGCTCGGCAGGGAACAAGGTCGAGGCGTCGGGGACCAGGCCGGTCTGGCTGCGGTCGAGGTTGAAGCCCGCCGCCTTGTAGCCCCGCGCATAGGAGACATAGGCCCGCGCCTCGTCGGTCACCCGGTAGGAAAGGGACGCGGTCCCGGTCCAGGCGTCCTCGCTGAGGGACTGGCGCTGGGTCAGGTTGTTGAAGGCCGGGTTGGACCAGGGCAGGCACAGGGTCGACAGGCCCGTGGCGTTGCGGGGGATGGCGGCCGCGCAGCCGATCCCGGCGTCGGTGTTGGCGAAGTGCGCCGCGACGCTCTTGTGCTCCTTGGTGTAGCGGGCGCCCAGGCTCGCCTCGAGCCGGTCGGTCAGGCGGAAGGTCCCGCTGGCGAAGATCGCGCCGGTCTCCTCGCTCTGCCGGTACTGGTCGTCGAGGCCGAGATTGACCGGATAGCTGGTCCCGACCGGCCGGCCGGTCAGGGTGCTGACGCGCAGGGGATCGGCGCCGCCCGAGAGCAGCAGGCCAAGATAGCGCTCATAGTCGGTCCCGTAGAGCTGGCTGTCGTTCCGCTTCAGCCGCTCGTGGGCATAGTAGCCGCCCACCAGCCAGTCGAGACGGCCCGTGGTCCCCGCCAGCCGCAGCTCCTGGGTGATGGTGTTGTAGTGGTTGGAGAACCGCCCGTCGTCGGGCCGGTAGGCCAGGTCCGCCGAGGTGAAATCCCAGTCCTGGCCGAGGTTCGCGTCCCAGCGCCGCCAGGAGGTGATCGAGGTCAGCTTGCCGACGCCGAGGTCGATATTGGCCTCCGCCGACAGCCCTCCGTCGCGGATGTGCGCGGCCGTGCCCCGGTTAGAATAGGCGGTGCGGGCGTAAGGGTCGGCCGTCTGGGCCACGCCCCCGTCGGCGACGAGGCCCTTCAGGTAGGCGGCTGAAGGGCCGACGTTGAGCTGCACGCCGACGCAGCAGTTCTCCTCGCGCCGGCTGTAGTCGCCGATCACGCGGACGCTCGTCCTGTCGCTGGGCCGCCACATGAGCTGGGCGCGCATGCCGAGATAGTCCTGGTCGTCGTCCCGCCGCTCGGACCTGGGGCCCGCGCCGGTGCGGATCGCGTAGTAGCCGTCGCGCTTCCTCGCCGAGACGTAGAGCCGGCCCGACAGGGTGTCGCTCAGGGCGCCGTTGATGAAGGCCGAGCCGCCGAGGGTCCCCTGCTCGCCGGCGGTGAACTCAGCCCCCGCCGCGAAACCGGAGGTCGGGGCCGCGGTCAGGATGTTGATCACCCCGGCCGAGGTGTTCTTGCCGAACAGCGTGCCTTGCGGGCCTTTGAGCACCTCGATGCGGGAAAGCTCGCCGAGCTCGGTCAGGGCCACCCCGTTGCGCGGGCGATAGACCCCGTCCACCAGCACCCCGACCGAGGATTCCAGACCGGGATTGTCCCCCACCGTGCCGACGCCGCGGATGCGGGCGGTGGAGTAGGTGGCGTTGGAAGAGGAGGCGACCAGCAGGCCAGGCGTCAGGATGGTCAGGTCTTTCAGGTCCCGCACGCCCGCGTCGGCCAGCTGCTGGGCCGAAAGGACCGTAACCGCGATGGGCACCGCCTGCAGGCTCTGCTCGCGCTTCTGGGCGGTGACGATCACCGTGTCGACGGACGCGGCCTGGGCGAAGGCTGGCTGCGCCCCCGCGAGGACCAGGACGGCGAGGGAGGCTGATGCCAGGAGGCGCATGTTGCGATTCATGCGCCGCCTCCTACACCGAAAGCCGCTGGCGCGCGCCCCGTCCCGCCATTTACAGCCAAGGTAGTTTCATGGGGTGAAACTCTCAGGCTCGCCGACCTTCAGCCCCCTTCGTCACGCCGTTCGGCGTGACACTTCCCCCAGAGGGGGCAGAGTGCGGAGCGGCGACCTCAGCATTCAACTCTGCCCCCTTGGGGGAAGTGGCGGCCCGAACGGGCCGACGAAGGGGGCCGCGAAGCGGAACGCAGACTCCACTTGCGGTCCCCGCGCCCACGCGCAACTGAGAGCCATGCCGGTCTCTCCCGCCTACCGCCCCGATCCGCAATACATGGCCCTGGGCGCGGAGTTCGCCGACCCGGTGGGGGTCCCGGCCTTTCCGCAGAGCGTGATCCGCTTCCGCAACGACCGCTGCGCCGCCGCCGTGTGCCTCGAAACCCTGACCGATGAGGAATGGCGGGCGGCCTTCGCGCGGTTCGAGCCCCTGCCGGGCAACCAGCCGGAGCGGCTGGCCATGCGCTACCACGGCCACCAGTTCGGCGTTTACAACCCGGACCTCGGCGACGGCCGGGGGTTCCTGTTCGCGCAGGTCCGCGAGGCGGGGACGAACCGCCTGCTCGACCTCGGCACCAAGGGCTCGGGCCGCACCCCCTGGTCGCGCACCGCCGACGGCCGGCTGACCCTCAAGGGCGGGGTCCGCGAGGTCCTGGCCACCGAGATGCTGGAGGCATTAGGGGTCCCCACCTCCAAATCCTTCTCCCTGGTGGAGACCGGGGAGGAGCTGATGCGCCCGGACGAGCCCTCCCCCACCCGGTCGGCGGTGCTGACGCGCCTCTCGTGGAGCCACATCCGCTTCGGCACCTTCCAGCGCCACGCCTATCTGGATCGGCCGGATCTGATCACCGCCCTGATCGACCATGTGGTGGCGCTCTACTACCCCGATCTCCTGCCCGTGGAGGGCGAGGCGCGGGCGCCGGCCCTGCTCGCCGCCGTCGCCGCCCGCACGGCGCGGCTCCTGGCGCGGTGGATGGCCGCCGGCTTCGTCCACGGGGTGCTCAACACCGACAACATGAACATCAACGGTGAGAGCTTCGACTACGGCCCCTACCGCTTCCTGCCGAGGAACAGCCCGGGGTTCGTCGCCGCCTATTTCGACGAGGCGGGGCGCTACGCCTTCGGCCGCCAGCCGGACGCGGTGTTCTGGAACCTCAAACAGCTGGCCGGGACCTTCCGCAAGGTATCGCCCGACGAACCCCTGGTGGAGGCCCTGAACGGCTTCGTGACCCTGTATGAGGACGAGCTCCGCCTCGCCATTCTGGGCCGCCTCGGCCTGGCGCCCCGGGACCACGACGCCGACTTCGCCCTGGTCAACGCCGCCTTCGCCGCCCTGGCCGAAGGGGGAGAGGCCCTGCGCTGGGAGCCCTTCTTCTTCGACTGGTTCGGGGGCCTGGCCTCGGAAGGCCGGGCTCTGGCCGGTCCCCGCGCCGCCCTCTACGGCCAGCCGGCGTTCCTGGATTTCCGCGGGAAGCTGGCGGGCTACCAGGCCGACCGCCCCGAACGCCTCGCCCACCCCTACTTCCAGGCAAGCGAGCCGGAGGAGCTGCTCTACGACGAGATCGAGGCGATCTGGGGGGCCATAGCCGGCCACGCCGACGACTGGGGCCCGTTCCAGGCCAAGGTCGCCCGCATCGCCGGCGCCCGCGAAGCCTACGACCTGAGGGGGGACCTCAGCGGCCAAGCTTAGTCAGCCGCCGTTCAGGCTGGCGCGTTTAAGGCTGGGTGATCCACCCGCGTGGGGGACTTCGCCGTGGCCGAAACCAGATCCCTGCTTCCGCTGAGCGTCCCGGCCCAGGCCATGGTGACGGGCTCCGGCTCCGCCCTGCTCCTCGGGGTGACCGCCGCCTCCCTGTTCCTGTTCGCCACCGACGTAGCCACCCGCGAGCCGGACTCGGCGACGGGGCGCCAACTTCGCATCACCGTGATCCATCCGCGCCCGGCGGTCCCCGCCGCGCCGAAGCCCGCCGTCCTCGTCCGCGACCCGGCGCAAGCTCCGGCCAGGACGCCCGCGGAAATCATCCAGGCGCCCCTCGTCCAGGAGCCGGCCGCCCCGCCCCGCGCCACCATCGTCCAGGCCACGGCGCGCAGCATGGCCGACCGTAGCGCCCGCGGCGCCCTGGTGGAGGACGCCGACAGCCGGCCCGCGCCGGTTCCATTCCGCCCCGCTCCGCCCGCGCCGCGCCTTGCGGACGTGCCCCGCCCGATTTTACGTCCCGGCCGCCCGACCGACGCCCTGGCCGAAGCCCGACGCGAGTGGGAAGCCCGGCAACCGCGCGACGACGATCGCGTCTATGAGGACGAGGCCGATTACGATCCACGCGACGACCTCCCGCCGCCCCGCGCGCGCCGAAACGCACAGGACTACGGGCGCGGATATGACCCCGCTCCGCAGGCGCGCTACGCCGATCCATATGTGGAAGATGATCGCTACAGCGATCCCGACCCCTACCGCCGGCGCCGCTGATTAGAGCGGCGCCGGGGTCAGGTTTCTCTCAGCTATCGCGCGATGGTCATCACGTAGGCGACGACGCCGTCGAGCTGCTCGGGCGACAGGGCCGCCCCGAAAGCCGGCATGTCGTTGCGGCCGCGGGTAACCACCGAGGTGATGTCGTCGCGGGTCAGGGCCTTGGTCAGGGCCGGACCGCCGTGGGTGCCGCCGACGCCGGTCTCGCCATGGCAGGTCGCGCAGACGCCGACGAAGATGTCCTTGCCTGCCGCGAGGTTCCGGTTCTGGGCCGGGGGCACGGCCGCCGCAGGAGCCGGAGCCGCCGGGCGAGGAGCGCCCGCCGCCGGAGCCGCGCCGCCTGCGGGCGGGGTC
>CANJID010000047.1 GCA_947474395.1 Caulobacterales bacterium | reverse complement strand
GCAGACCCTGCGGACCGAGTTCATGTCGAACCTGGCGCGCACCTCCAAGCGCGACAGCCACGAGATGATGGCCGACATCTTCAACAACTTCGACCGCCAGACCGAGGCGCGCTTCATCGCCGCCCTGGAAGAGCGCAACCGCGAATCCGCCGAACGCATCCGCGCCCTGATGTTCGTGTTCGAAGACCTCTCCAAGCTGGACCCGGGCGGGGTGCAGACCCTCCTGCGGGCCGTGGAGAAGGACCGGCTGGGCCTGGCCCTGAAGGGCGCCTCGGATTCCTTACGCGAGCTGTTCTTCTCCAACATGAGCGAGCGGGCCGCCAAGATCATGCGCGAGGACATGGAATCCATGGGGCCGGTGCGCCTCAAGGACGTGGACAGCGCCCAGATGACCATGGTGCAGGTCGCCAAGGATCTCGCCGCCAAGGGCGAGATCATGCTGGCCGGCGCCGGCGGCGACGACGAGCTGATCTACTGACATGACCAGCCCCGCCCCCGCCCAGAGCCCAGCCAAGTTCGTGTTCGACACCGTCTTCGACGGCGACGCGGTGATCACCACGCCTCGTCCGAAGCGGCTCTACACCGCCGAGGAGGTGGAAGCGGTCCGCCAGCGCGCCTTCGCCGAGGGCGAGGGATCGGTCGTGGCCGCCGCCGAGACCGAGCAGGCCAGGGCCCTGGCCGCCATCGCCGAGGCCGCCCGCGACGGGCTGGCGGCCCTGGCCCACGCCGCCCACGAGCACCGCAGCGCCAGCGCGCGCCTGGCCCTGACCGCCGCGACCAAGATTGCCGGCGCCGCCCTGGAGCGCTTCCCCGAGGCGCCCGCCACCGCCGCCATCGAGGCCCTGGCCCGCGAGATCGAGACCGCGCCGCGCTTGGTCGCCCGCGTGGCGCCGGAGGGCTCCGAGCGGATCGCCGCCGCTCTTGAGCGCGCCGCCCAGTCCATCGGCTTCACCGGCCAGATCGTGGTCGATCCCGACCCCGCGCTTCCCCCCGCCGCCTTCGGCTTCGACTGGGGCGACGGGCGCGCCGCCTTCGATCCCGACGCCGCCATCGCCCGGGTGACCGAAGCCCTGGAGACCGCCCTCGCCGCCGAGGGCCTGCACGCCGAATCCCTGCCCATTCCGAGCCGTGAGGGCTGACCATGAGCGACACCGACCTGCCTCTTGAGGAGTTCGAGCCGGGGACCGAGGTGGCGACCATTCCCGCCGCCGACGCTCCGGCCGAAGAGGACAAGATCGCCTCCGACCTGGCGCCCGTGTTCGACGTGCCGGTCAATATCTCCGCCGTGCTCGGCAAGGCCTCCATGTCGGTGGCCCAGCTCCTGAAGCTCGGCGCCGGCTCGATCCTCGAACTCGACCGCAAGGTCGGCGAGGCCATCGACATCTATGTGAACAACCGCCTGGTCGCCCGGGGCGAGGTCGTCGTCGTCGACGAGCGCCTGGGCGTGACCATGACCGAAATCATCAAGGACGGCGACGCCGCGGCCTAAGGCCACGGCGACGAGCGTAAAGGAGAACACCCATGCGTCTTCTGGTGGTCGGCCGACTGAACGGCCAGCTCTCCGTGGCGGTGAAGATGGCCATCCAGGCCGGGGCCAAGGTCGCCCACGTCGAGACCTGCGCGGCCGCGACCCATGCCTTGCGCGCCGGCCAGGGCGCGGACCTGCTGATGGTCGACTACGACCTCGATATCGCCGCCCTGATCGCCGCCAACGAGGCCGAGCGCATCCGGGTGCCGGTGGTGGCCTGCGGCATCGGCGCCGACCCGGCCAAGGCGGCCGCCGCGATCCGCGCCGGGGCCAAGGAGTTCATCCCCCTGCCGCCCGAGGCGGACCTGATCGCCGCTGTGCTGGCGGCGGTGTCCGACGACGACCGGCCGATGGTGGCGCGCGACCCCGCCATGCAGGGAGTGATCGCCCTGGCGGACCAGGTGGCGGGCTCCGACGCCTCGATCCTGATCACCGGCGAGAGCGGCGTCGGCAAGGAGGTCATGGCCCGCTACGTCCACAGGAAGTCGCGCCGGTCCGAGCGCCCCTTCATCTCGGTGAACTGCGCCGCCATCCCCGAGAACCTGCTGGAATCCGAGCTGTTCGGCCACGAGAAGGGCGCCTTCACCGGCGCCCTGGCCCGCCGCGTCGGCAAGTTCGAGGAGGCCGACGGCGGCACGCTGCTGCTGGATGAAATATCCGAGATGGACGGCCGGCTTCAGGCCAAGCTGCTGCGGGCCCTGCAAGAACGCGAGATCGACCGCGTCGGCGGCTCCAAGCCGGTCAAGGTCGACATCCGCATCCTGGCCACCTCCAACCGCGATCTGGCGGCGGCGGTCCGGGACGGCTCCTTCCGCGAGGACCTGTTCTACCGGCTCAATGTCGTGAATCTGCGCCTGCCGGCCCTGCGCGAGCGGCCCGGCGACGTCCTGGCCCTGGCCGACCACTTCCTCAAGAAGTACGCGACCGCCAACGGCCTCTCGCAACGGCCCCTGTCCCTGGAGGCCAAGCGGCGCCTCGCCGTCCACCGCTGGCCCGGCAACGTCCGCGAGCTGGAAAACGCCATGCACCGGGCGGTGCTGCTCTCCTCGGGCGAGGAGATCGACGAGACGGCGATCCGCCTGCCCGACGGCCAGATGATGGCGGGAAATGCCGACGCGGGGGGCGTCGCGGCCAGCCGCGCCGTCATGGCCGCCGACGCCGCGAGCCGAGCCTTCGTGGGTCAGACCGTGGCGCAGATGGAGCAGGTGCTGATCATCGACACCCTCAGCCACTGCCTCGGCAACCGGACGCACGCCGCAAACATCCTCGGCATCTCGATCCGGACGCTGCGCAACAAGCTGAAGGAATATACCGAGGCGGGCGTGCCCGTACCCGCGCCTCAGGGGGCGGGGGCGTATGCCGCCTAGAGTTCAAGCCAGAGTTCGGGCGCTAGCAGCGGACGCGTTTCTTGGCGATCTCGTGGCCGGCCACCGCGCCGACGCCGGCGCCGATCAGTCCGCCCTTCAGGCCGTTGCCCAGGACGCCGCCGATCACGCCGCCGGAGACCGCGCCGAGGGCCGTGCCCTTGTTGGCGGTATGCCGCTGGTGGCTCTTACATTCCTGACGCTGGCGATAGGCGACGTCGCGCCTGTGGGCGGCGCGGGCGTTGGCCGCGGCGCGTTCGCTGGCGCTCGTCGTGGCGGCCGCCGCGCTGGTCGCAGGGGCGACGCTGCTCAGCAGGACGGCGATAACGCTGGTGGTTGCGATCAGGGCGCGCATGGACTGGACCTCCTCAGGACCTGCCTTAGGAACGGTCGCCCCACGGTAGAGGTTCCCGGAGCCGCCCATGGCTGAGCTCGGCATCCCCGGACTGGCCAATATCGGCTCACCCCGCACGCTCTGGGCCTTCCTGGCGCGCGGCGAAGTCGCCATGGCGCTCGGCGTCGTGCTGGTCATCCTCCTGTTGGTGGCGCCGGTCCCGCCGTTCCTGATCGACGGCCTGATCGCCATGTCGCTGGCGACCTCCGTCCTGATCCTGATGACGGCGCTCTTGATCCGCAAACCCCTGGAGTTCACGGCCTTCCCGACCGTGCTCCTGGTCACGACCCTCTACCGGCTGGGCCTAAACCTGGCCTCGACCCGCCTGATCCTTAGCCACGGCCACGAGGGCGGCGAGCCCGCCGGGATGATCATCCAGGCCTTCGGCAAGCTGATGATGCAGGGCAACTTCATCATCGGGGTGATCGTCTTCATCATCCTGGTGATCGTGAACTTCGTCGTCATCACCAAGGGCTCCAGCCGGATCGCGGAAGTCGCGGCCCGCTTCGCCCTGGACTCCATGCCCGGCAAGCAGATGGCGATCGACGCCGACCTGTCCTCGGGCCTGATCGACGAGACCACGGCCAAGCAGCGCCGCAAGGACCTGGAGCTGGAGTCCACCTTCTTCGGGGCCATGGACGGCGCCTCGAAGTTCGTGCGCGGCGACGCGGTCGCCGGCCTGATCATCACCGGCGTCAACATCGTCGGCGGCATGCTGATCGGGGTGTTCCAGCACAACATCAGCTTCGCCGACGCCGCCGCCAGCTACACGGTCCTGACCATCGGTGAAGGCCTGGTCGGGCAGGTGCCGGCCCTGGTCATCTCCATCGCCGCGGGCCTCCTGGTCTCAAAGGCGGGGGTGGAGGGTTCGGCGGACAAGGCCCTGGTGGCCCAGCTCGCCACCAACCCGATCAGCCTGGGCATGGTCTCCGCCGCCGCCGGCCTGATCGGCATCGTCCCGGGCATGCCGCTGCTGCCCTTCGCGGCCATCGCCATCGGAGCGGGAACGCTCGCCTGGAAGCGCGCCCGCCACAAGCCGGAGGCCGTGGTCGCCGACTCCGGGGCGCCCGCCGAGGCGGAGGAGGAGCCGATCGCCAACTCCCTGGCCATCGACGACATCAAGATCGAGCTCGGCTACCAGCTCCTCGGCCTGATCAACGACCTGGAGGGCCGCCGGCTCACCGACCAGATCAGGGCCCTGCGTCGCACCCTGGCGGGGGACTTCGGCTTCGTCATGCCGGCGGTGCGGATCCTCGACAACATGCGCCTGCCGACCATGGGCTACCGCCTCTGCATCAAGGAGATGGAGGCCGGGACCGGCGAGGTGCGGATTGGCTCGCTGATGGCCATGGACCCCCGCGGCGGCCAGGTGGAGATCCCCGGCGAGCATGTGCGCGAGCCCGCCTTCGGCCTGCCGGCCACCTGGATCGAGGAGGGCCTTCGCGAGGAGGCGACCTTCCGGGGCTACACCATCGTCGACCCGGCCACGGTCCTGACCACCCACCTGACCGAGGTGCTGAAGGAGAACATGCCGGATCTGCTCTCCTACGCCGAGGTGCAGAAGCTGCTGAAGGACCTGCCGGTCGAGCAGAAGAAGCTGGTGGAGGACCTGATCCCCTCGGTGGTCTCGGGCGCCACGGTGCAACGGGTGCTGCAGGCCCTGCTGCGCGAGCGGGTCTCGATCCGCGACCTGCCCACCATCCTGGAAGGCATCGGCGAGGCGGCGCCTCATTCTGCCGGCGTCACCAGCCTGGTCGAGCATGTGCGCACCCGGCTTTCCAAGCAGCTGTGCTGGGCCAACCGCGACGGCGAGGGCCAGCTGCCGATCATCAGCCTCTCGGGGGAATGGGAGCAGAGCTTCGCCGAGGCCCTGGTCGGTCCGGGCGAGGAAAAGCAGCTCGCCCTGCCGCCGTCACGGCTGCAGGAGTTCATCCGCGGCGTGCGCGAGAGCTTCGAGCAGGCGGCGCTCGCGGGCGCCAGCCCCGTCCTGCTGACCAGCCCCGGCGTGCGCCCCTACGTCCGGTCGATCATCGAGCGCTTCCGCGGCCAGACCGTGGTCATGTCGCAGAACGAAATCCACCCAAAGGCGCGCTTGAAGACCGTGGGGCAGGTCTAGGCTCTACTGGTCATCAAGCTCGGCTACCACACGATCTAACGGGTCTTGGATGTCCGCTATCCGACCAAGCTCGTCCCATTCCCTTGCGCTGTGTTCCCATTCGCGCTTCGTCAGGGGGTCACTTGCCTGTTTCGCGACCTCGCGGGCCTCTTGGGCTTTCACCCGATACTGCTCGGCGGTCATCATTGGAGATTGATAGGTGAGGCTGAACCCCCCCTCTGCCGTGTCGCCGACTTAAGACCTCTCGCGAGCCTTGGTTAGCTCGGGACGGGAACGCGCGCGGGCTGCAGGAGCCCGGCCAGCGCCTTGGCCAGGTCGTCGAACTGGTAGGGCTTTGCCAGGACCGGGAACTCCGAAGCCGAGCCCCCCACCGCCTCGCTGTAGCCGGTGGTCAGCAGCACCGGCAGTTCGGGGAAGCGCTCGCGCACCTTGCGCGCCAGTTCCAGTCCGCTCATGCCGCCCGGCATCACAACGTCGGTGAACAGCAGATCGACCTGCTCGCCGCGGCTGAGGGCATGCAGGGCGTCGGCGGCGCTGCTCACCACGTGCGGCTCGTAATCCATGGTGCGGAGCAGTTCCGCCGCCAGCTCGGCGACCACCGCGTCGTCCTCGACCACCAGGATGCGCCCCGAATGGATGGCTGTCGGGGCCCGGACCGCCTCGGCGAGGGCCCCGCTGACCGGCAGGTAGAGCTTCACCGAGGTCCCCGACCCCAGTTCGGAATCGACCGCGATCCCGCCGTTGGATTGTCTGGCGAAGCCGTAGACCTGGCTGAGCCCCAGACCAGTGCCCTTGCCGAAGCCCTTGGTGGTGAAGAAGGGTTCGAAGATGCGGTCCAGGATTTCGGCGGGGATGCCGGTCCCCGTGTCGCTGACCCTGATCAGCACGAAGTCCCCGTGCAGGCCTTCGACGCCGGAAAGGCGGACCGGTTCGGCCCTGATGGTGAGCTTGCCGCCGTCCGGCATGGCGTCGCGGGCGTTGAAGCCGAGGTTGAGCAGGGCCAGCTCCAGCTGGCCGGGATCGACGTCCACGTTGGGCAAGGTCCCTGCGAGATCCTGGAGCACCTGAATCTCCGTCGAGACGGAGTGGCGCAGCAGGGCCACCGTCTCCGGAAGCTGGACGGCGAGATCGACGGACTTGGCTTCCAGCGGCTGGCGCCGGGCGAAGGCGAGGAGCTGGCGGGTGAGGCTGGCGCCCCGCTGGGCCGAGCCGCGGATGCCCTCGAGGAAGCGGGCGACCCGGTCCTGGTCCCCAGGATGGCGCAGGGCCAGCTCGGCGCCGCTGATGATGGCGGTCAGGAGGTTGTTGAAGTCATGCGCCAGGCCGCCGGTGAGCTGGCCGAGGGCCTCCATCTTCTGCGCCTGGAACAGCTGCTCGCGGGCCTCCTCCAGCTTGATCTGGGCTTCGCGGCGGTCTGAGATGTCGCGGGTGATCTTGGCGAAGCCGATCAGGGTTCCGCCCTCGTCGCGGATGGCGTCGATGGCCACCAGGGCCCAGAACCGCTCGCCGTTCTTGCGGACGCGCCAGGCTTCGTCCTCGAAGCGACCCGTCTCGGCGGCGATCTTCAGCGCCCGCGCCGGCTTGCCGTCGGCCTGCTCCTCGGGGGTGTAGAAGCGCGAGAAGTGCTCGCCGACGATTTCAGACGAGGTGTAGCCCTTGATCTTCTCGGCCCCGGCGTTCCAGCTCGCGACCCGGCCCTGTGGATCGAGCATGTAGATCGCGTAGTCGACGACCGCGCTGACCAGAAGTTCGAAGCGCTTGTCGTCGGTGGAAAGGGGCTGGGCCATGCCTCAACTCTTCGGATCGCCCGGCTGGACGGGCTCACCCCTATAGGGTGGAGGCGCCATCACCAAGCTGAGCCGGTATTATCTTGCCGCCTGGCGCGAAAGCTATGGCGCGCCTGAGGTCAGGCCTCGTCCTCGACTTCGTAGACTTCGACCTTGTCCGGGTAGAAGGCGATCAGCTCCTTGATGGCCTGCATGTGCGGATAGGGGTCCTCGTAGCTCCAGACCACGTTCTCCATCACATTGCCGTCGATGGTGATGGTGTAGTAGCTCGCCTCGCCTTTGAAGGGGCAGGCGGTGTGCAGGGCGGTCTTGGCGAAGAAGCCCATCTCCACGTCCTTGCGCGGGAAGTAGTTCATCGCCGGATAGCTGGCTTCCTGCAGCGACATGGCCTCGGTGGTGTCGGCGATCACATGGCCGTCGATCCGGGCCCGCACCCGCTTGGGGTTCAGGGTCACGGTGATCGGATGGTCGGGGCCGGGGATTTTCATGGACGGATATCCTCAAGGCTCTAGGCGCGGAGTTTCGGGACGCCGGCACGGTAAAGCAGGGCGCCGATGACGATGAAAGGCAGAAGCGACAAGGCGTCGGAATATGGGCCGGAGAAGAACGGATTGGAGGCGGTCATGACGTCGGCGACGCGCTGGTTGAAGCCGGTCAGGACCCCGGCCATGAAGGCGATGGCGATCCCGGCTATGGCCCCGCCGGCGATGTAGCCCGAGGCCATCAGCACCCCCGGGCTCTTGTCGGACTCGGCCATGTGCTCGGCCTCGGAAAGGGTCTCGGCCCCTTCGCGCTTGCGGGCTCTACGGTCCACGAGCCAGCGGATCGCCCCTCCGACGAAGATCGGGGTGGAGGACGAGAGCGGCAGGTAGACGCCCACGGCGAAGGCCAGGGAGGGGATGCCGCAGAGCTCCAGCACCCCGGCGATCATCACGCCCAGGAGCACCAGGGTCCAGGGCAGCTCGCGGTTGAGGATGCCCTTGATGATATAGGACATCAGGGTCGCCTTGGGGGCGTCGAACTTTGCGACCTGGGTGCCGTCCGGCCGGGTCCGGTGGGTGCCATTGATGCCGGGATCGACCAGATAAACCGGCGCGCCCTCGGCGTTGACGAGGTAGCGGCCGGCGGGCAGGCCCGCCGCGTCGGTCTTGTGCCAGACCCGATAGCTGCGGTTGTCGTCGCGGAGTTGCGGGCCCTTGATCTGCTCCTGCGGCAGGGCCGCGAGCGACGCCGCGGGGACGCGGACCTGCGCGGCGGCGGGGGTCGAGGCGACCGACTGCACCGGCACATAGACCGTAGCCGCGTCGTTGAGGGAGAGCAGCACCGGGCCCAGCGCCAGGGCCGAGGCGAGGGCGCCCGCCAGGATCGCCATCTGCTGCGCGCGGGGCGTGGCGCCGATCAGGAAGCCCGTCTTCAGGTCCTGCGAGGTGGTGCCCCCGTTGGAGGCGGCGATGCAGACGATGGCCCCGACCGACAGGGCGGTGACGTAGTAGGTCGGGCCGGTCCACCCCAGGACCAGGAACAGCAAACAGGTCAGCAGAAGCGTCGCCACCGTCATGCCCGAGATGGGATTGGAGGATGAGCCGATCTCTCCCGTCAACCGCGAGGACACGGCGACGAACAGGAAGCCGAACACCACGATCAGGAGGGCGCCCACCAGGTTCATGTGCAGGGTGCGAAAGACCATGATCGCCGCGAGCAGCACGACGACGCCGATCACCACCACCTTCAGCGACAGGTCCCGGTCGGTGCGCAGGGTTCCCTCGCCGGTCTGGTCCGCGCCGCCCTTCATGTCCGCCAGCCCGCCCTTGAGGCCGCGCCAGATCATCGGCAGGGAACGGATCAGGCTGATGAGCCCCCCGGCCGTCACCGCGCCGGCGCCGATGTAGAGGATGTAGGCCCCGCGGATGTCCCCCGGCGACATCTCGGCGATGGGGGTGGTCCCCGGGGCGATGATCCCTCCGGCCGAGCCGAAGAACTGGATGGCGGGGATCAGCACCAGGTAGGCGAGGGCGCCGCCCGCGGCCATAGTCGCGGCGATGCGGGGTCCGATGATGTAGCCGACGCCCATCAGCTCGGGAGAGATCTCCGCGGCGATGGAGCCGCCCGCCAGCGGGGCGCCGAACACCTTTTCCGGAACGTCCTTCCACAGGCGGAAGGCGGCCATGGCCAGCTTGTAGGCGACGCCGATGCCGAAGCCGGCGACGATGGTTCGGGCGCCCGCGGCGATCTGGGCGGCGGTCTGGGCGCCGGCCGAGGATTCGGCGGCGAGGGCATGCTCCTCCGGCGTCGCGCCGGCTTTCAGCACCTCGGCGCAGGCCGTGCCCTCCGGATACTTGAGCGAGCCGTGCTGGTGGACGATCAGCGCCCGCCGCAGCGGGATCATCATCAGGATGCCGAGAAGCCCGCCCAGGACGGAGACCAGCACCACGCGGCTGATCTCCAGGTCGAAGCCCAGGATCATGATGGCCGGCATGGTCACGCCGATGCCGAAGGCGATGGATTCCCCCGCCGAGCCGGCCGTCTGGACGATATTGTTCTGCAGGATGGTCGCGGGCGACAGGCCGAGCTTGGAGAGGAGCCGGAACAGGGTGATCGAGATCACCGCCACGGGGATGGAGGCGCTGACCGTCAGCCCCACCTTCAGCACCAGGTAGAGCGAGGATGCGCCGAAGACGATGCCGAGCAGGACCCCGACGACAAGGGGCAGGGGCGTCAGTTCGCGTAAGGCCGCGGCGGCGGGAATGAACGGACGGAAGGCGGGGACGGCCGGCTGCGGATTGTCTCGGGCCACTGCAAACTCCAGGACGGGCGTCCCCAACTACACCACGGGCGGGGCGGGCCTTCCAGACGCCATGGCGGAGAGTGTCTCGCGGGCGAGAATTTAGCCGAAGGTCTTGCGGATGCGCAGCTGAACCATCCGGCCGAACTCGAGGTCGCGACGGTCGGTATAGGCCAGCGGCCCCAGGCGGCCCGCCGTTCCGTAGACCTGGCGCGTCCGGTCCACGGAACGGCCCGAGGCCTGCTGCAGCTCGGCGCGGAGGCTGAGGCTGGGGCGGGGCCGGATCTCGGCGTAGAGGAAGACCGAGGCGGTGGCGCCCCGCCTCTCGATCTCGTTGAAGCGGAAGGCCCGCTGGCGCCACTTGGAATTGACGTCGAAGCCCCAGTTGGCGCGCCAGCGCGGCAGGTCCTGGCTGAAACTGAAGCCCCACTCGAGGGGCCGCAGGTTGGACAGGGGCCGTTGCTGGCCCGTGGTCGGGTCGGTCACCTTCGACCAGCGCCGGTTGACGCGGAGCTTCAGCAACACCCCCGGCGCAGTGAAGCGGTCCATCGGGATGGTCAGGTTGGCGGTGAGGTCGTCGCGGGTCCCGTCGCCGATGTTGCCGGGGGCGTCGTACACCCCGGAGGGGACGAACACCGGGGCGCGGTCGACCACGTCGGTGAGGGCCGAATGCTTGAAGGTGACGACGAAGGCGCCCTCCCGCCAGAAGCGCCGCTCATAGACGGCCTCCATGACCCAGGCGCGCTGGGGGTCGAGGTTGGGGTTGCCGGCGGTGACGTAGCCGATGGCCAGGGACGAGGTGGCGACGAAGTCGTCGAAGTTGAGCTGGCCGACCTCGTTCTCGACGCGGAAGCGGAACTGGTTCGACGCGCTCGGCGACCAGACGGCGGACACGCGAGGCTTGAAGTAGCGCAGGGTCTTTTCCAGCACCACGTCGCCTTCGGAGGTGATCCGCGAGGCCTCGATCCGCATGCCGGCTTCGAGGTTGAACTTGGTCGAGGCCTTCCAGGTGGCCAGGGCGAAGGCCTCGCCGCGCTTCTCCTGCACCTTCACATTGGCGGCGGGTAGGGCGATGGGCGCGCCGTTGAAGCTGTAGCGGGTGGCGCTGTCGAGCCAGTTCCAGGCGGCCTCGCCCCCGCTCTGGATCGAGAGCTTGGGGGTCAGGCGGTAGATGGCCACGAACCGGCCGACCGTCTCGCCGGTGGTCCGCTTGTTGCCGAACAGGGTCTGGCCCGTGGCGTTGAGCAGAACGCCCTCGTTCTCCTGGTCCTTCATCTGCTGCAGCAGCACGGACTCGGTGGTCAGGCGCGTACCAAAGTCGCGGGAATAGCGCAGGCCGACCTCGCCCTGGTCGTTGTGGTTGGCGTTGCGGGAGAACTCGCGCCCCACCGGGAAGCTCAGGCGGTTCTCCTCGTCGGTGACGAACTTGAAGCGCTGCAGCCGCGTGTCGATGCGGATCTGGCCGCCCGCCAGGCCCTGCTCATAGGCCACCGACCCGTTCAGGTTCCGGAACGCGCCCTCGACGTGATAGCGCGAGGCGATCAGCACATTGCCCAAAGGGTCGAGGCGAAGGCGGGGCCCGTCGCCCGCCTGGTCCTCGGTGAAGCCGCCGTAGACGAGGGAGCTTTCGAGCTGCCGATCGCCCCACTTGCGGGTCGCCTCCAGGCGCCAGGAGGGCTGGTTGCGGCCGTCGTAGACGAAGTTGTTCTGGACCTGGATCGCCCCTGTGATCGCCGCGCCCTTCTTGCGGATCACATTGGCGATGACGGTCTTGCCCTGCATGTCGATGCCGGGGGCGCCGCCGCGGATCAGCTCGATCCGCTCCACCCGCGAGGCCGGGATGCGGCGGATGGCGTTGTCCAGGTTGTCGGACTTGGAGGTCGGGCGCTCGCCGTCGATCAGCACGTTGCCGGCCGCCGCGCCGAAACCGCGGATGTTGTTGTCGCTGTTCTCGAAGGCGAAGCCCGGCACGCGGTTGATCATGTCCATCGCCGTGGACGGCTGGGCGTCGGCGAAGAACTCGGGCGGGAAGAGGGTGATCCCCGACTGTTCGGCAGGCGAAGAGGCTACGGCCGCCGCAGCCGCCACCGCCAGAACGAACTCGATCAAGCGGGCCCCCCACAAGGCTCGCGGAGCGCCAGGCGGCTCACCTTAGGAGCGGCAGCTTAAGCCAAATCCCGGCTTAAATTGGACGGCTTACGAAGAAACTCTGTCCGCGGAACAGGCGATCCAGAAAGCGGGCTATCTAGACGCTCGTCCCGCCCACCGTCAGCCCGCCGATCTTCACGGAGGGCTGGCCGACGCCCACCGGCACGCCCTGGCCGGCCTTGCCGCAGACGCCGATGCCGGTGTCGAAGCAGAAGTCGTCGCCGATGGCGGTGATCTTGGTCAGGACCGTGGGGCCGTCGCCGATCAGGGTCGCGCCCTTCACCGGGGCGGTGATCTTGCCGTCCTCGATCAGATAGGCCTCGGTGCACTGGAACACGAACTTGCCGTTGGTGATGTCCACCTGGCCGCCGCCGAGGTTGGCGCAGTAGAGCCCGCGCTTGGTGCCGGCGATCATCTCCGCCTGGGGGACGTCGCCGCCGAGCATGCCGGTGTTGGTCATGCGGGGCAGGGGCATGTGGGCGTAGGACTGGCGCCGGCCGTTGCCGGTGGGCTTCAGCCCCATCAGCCGGGCGCTCATGCGGTCGTGCATGTAGCCGACCAGGATGCCGTCCTCGATCAGGATGGTGCGCTCGGTGGGGGTGCCCTCGTCGTCGATGGTGAGCGAGCCGCGCCGGTCGGCGATGGAGCCGTCGTCGAACACGGTCACGCCCGGCGCGGCCACCCGCTGGCCGATGCGGCCCGAGAACGCCGAGATGCCCTTGCGGTTGAAGTCGCCTTCCAGGCCGTGGCCCACCGCCTCGTGCAGCAGGACGCCATTCCACCCGGGGCCGATCACGACCTCCATTTCGCCGGCGGGACAGGGGACGGCCTCCAGGTTGACCAGGGCCATGCGCAGGGCCTCGTCCACCTGGCCCTGCCAGCTGTCGCGGGAAATCCAGGTCTCGAAGGTGTTGCGCCCCCCGGCGCCGGAGCTGCCGGTCTCGCGTTTGCCGTCCTTCTCCACCGTCACCGAGACATTGACCCGCACCAGGGGCCGCACGTCGCGCAGGAGGCGGCCGTCGTCGCGCAGAATCTCGATGTGGCGGCGCTCGCCGACGATGGAGGCGGTGACCTGGACGATGCGGGGATCGCGGGCGCGGGCGAAGGCGTCGATCTCCTGCAGCAGGGCGACCTTCTCGCCGAACACCGGCGAGGCCAGGACGTCGTGCTCGCCGTAGAGCTTGGTGTTGGTCTGGCGGGGCGCCTCGGCGGCGGCGCCGGAATAGCCGCGCTTGGCCAGCGCCGCCGCCTCGCCGGCGCGGGCGATGGCGGCTTCGGATATCTCGCTGGCGTGGGCGTAGCCGGCGGTCTCGCCGGCGACGACGCGGAGGCCGAAGCCCTCGGTGGTGTCATAGGAGGCCGACTTCAGCCGCCCGTCGTCGAACTGCAGCATCTCCAGCTCGGACTGCTCCAGGAACAGCTCGCCGTCGTCGGCGCCCTTGAGCGCGGTCTGCAGGAGCGACAGGGCCCGCTCCGGATCGCAGCCGGAGGTTTCCAGGATCGAGGGGGCAGGCGACAGGGCGTTCATAAGATCACCGCGAAAGCTACGCCCCTCAAATCGCAACGAAAGGGCCTGTGGACAAGGGCGCTTGTCACGCCAGACGCCATGTCGCGTCCGGACCGGGGATGTCGTCGGTGGCGACGCGGCCGGTGCGGGCGAGGTGGAGCAGGTGCGCCAGGACCGAATGGGCCGCCGCCGGATGCAGGCGGGGGTCCACCGCCGCGTACATGATCGGCACCATATCGCGGATGCGGCCGCGCCCCTGGGCCAACTGCTCGATAACCTGCGCCTCCCGTCCAAGCCGGTGGGCGAGGTAGGCGTCGAGGAAGGGCGTCACCTCGGTGATCGGGGGTCCGTGGGTCGGCCAGAGCGTCGTGAAGTCTCGCGCCCGCACCTTCTGCAGGCTCTCGTAATAGCGCCCCATGTCGCCGTCGGGGGCGGTGATCACGGTGGTGGACCAGCCCATCACATGGTCGCCGCAGAAGAGGGCGTTCTCCTCGGCAAGCGTGAATGCCAGGTGGTTTGAGGCGTGGCCGGGGGTGGTCAGGGTCTCCAGCGTCCAGCCCGGGCCCGATACACGGTCCCCGTCCTTCAGGGTCACGTCCGGGCGGAAGAGGGCGTCGTCCGGCTCTTCCCCAGTATTTGGCCCCGTATCCGCGCCGGGGGCGGGCAGGCCGTGGATCGTGGCGCCGGTCGCCCGCGCCAGCGGATGGGCGAGGGGCGAGTGGTCGGCGTGGGTGTGGGTGGTCAGGATGTGGGCGATGCGCTCCCCCGCCGTGGCGGCGAGGATCGCGTCCAGGTGTTCCGGCAGGTCCGGGCCGGGATCGATCACCGCAACCTCGCCGTGGCCGACGATGTAGGTGCCGGTGCCGCGGAAGGTGAAGGGGCCGGGGTTGTTGGCCACCACCCGCCGGATCAGGGGCGAGACCTGGTCGGGCCGACCGTAGTCGAAGGCCATGTCGCGGACGTAGGGGATCATGGGCGGCTGGCCTGTCCCTTGCGGTTAAGGCCTCGGTAACCACTCCGGAGCCGCCCGATGTCGGAATCCGCCCTGCTTTTTGTATCAGAACGGCTGCAGCGGCCGATCGCGGCCCTGATCTGTCTCGCTTTCGTGCAGCTCGCCTGCGCGGCCCTGTCGAGCTGCCATGCCGAGCCGACGCCGATGGGGGCGGTCCGCGTCGCCATCCAGCGCTAGAAGCTGGCCAGCGGGCCGGTCAGGTCGTAGCCGGCGTTGCGGCCGAGCTCGATCAGTTCGTCCCGCGAGCGCAGGCCGTGGCGAGCCTGCCCCACCGACCAGGTGACGATCGAGCGGGTGCCTGAGCGGCAGAAGGCGAACACCGGGCCCTTGGCGTCTTTCACCGCGTCCTGCATGGCGTCGATCTGGTCCGGCGTCGGCCCGCCGCGTACGGGGATTGCGACATAGGCGAGCCCGGCGGCCTCCGCCGCCTTGGCCATGTCCGCGCCGGGGGGCTGGTCAGGGGTCTCGCCATCGGGGCGGTTGTTGATCACCAGCCGGTAGCCGAGGGCGGCCACTTCGGCCAGGTCCTCGGGCGCGATCTGGGGCGCCACCGCGAAGTCGTCGGTCACCTTGCGGATGTCGGCCATGGCGCGCTCCCGGGCTGGATCGTCTTGCACAAATCCATGCGCCCGGCCGGCGCCGCGATCAAGGCTGGCCCGGCTCCTCCGTTCTGGACATCCGAGGGCGGGTGTTCCGGCGCTGCCGCAATTTCAACCGGTTAGCTTCAAATTCGATGCTTCACCCAGGCCGGGGGGCGGTCATCGTCCTGCCTTCGTTGACAAGCTCCATCGCGGGGTGAAAGGGTCGCCTGTCGTCATCGGATCACCGCCCGAAATGTTGCGCTTCCTCCTTCGCCGCCTGGCGATCGCCGTGCCGACCCTCTTCCTGGTGGTGACTCTCAGCTTCTTCATGATGCGCCTCGCCCCCGGCAATCCGTTCCAGGGCGACCGGAAGCTGACCCCCGAGATCGAGAAGGCGGTGAACGCCAAGTACGGCCTCGATAAGCCCCTGGCGGTCCAGTACGTGAAGTACCTGGGCGACGTGATCCACGGCGACTTCGGCCCCTCCCTGAAATATCGCGACAAGACCGTGGTGGAGATCATCGGTCAGGGCCTGCCCAAGAGCCTGACCCTCGGCGGCTGCGCCCTCCTGCTGGGGACCGTGCTGGGGATGGCCATGGGCACGGCCGCCGCACTCCGGCAGAACCGGGGGGCCGACTATCTCGCCACCACCGTGGCTATCGTCGGCGTTTGCATACCGACCTTCGTGACGGCGCCTGTCCTGGTGCTGATCTTCGGCTCCAGGCTCGGCTGGCTGCCGATCGCCGGATGGGGCAACGGAGCGCCCCGCTACCTCATCCTGCCCGTCATCGTCATGGCCCTGCCGCTGGTGGCGATCATCGCCCGACTGACACGGGCGGGAATGATCGAGGTGCTGCGCTCCAACTATGTCCGCACCGCCCGCGCCAAGGGGCTGTCCGAGAGCGCCATCGTCCTGCGCCACGCCCTGCGCGGCGCGGTCCTGCCCCTGGTCAGCTTTCTCGGTCCGGCCTCGGCCGGGATGATGACCGGCTCGCTGATCGTCGAGCAGGTGTTCAACCTGCCGGGCCTGGGGAAGAACTTCGTCATGAGCGCGTCCCAGCGGGACTACACCCTGGTGATGGGGGTGGTGATCCTCTACGCCACCCTGATCCTGGTGATGAACCTCGTGGCCGACATGATCTACGCCCTGCTCGATCCCAGGGTGAAGCTGTCGTGAGCCTGCCCCCCAAACGGTTCGCTCTCGGCTCGCAGCAGAGCGCGGAGACCCTTGAGCTGGCGGCCGTGAAGGGCCGCAGCCTGTGGGACGACGCCCGGCGCCGCCTCGTCCGCAACCGGGCGGCGATGGCGTCCATCATCGTGCTTGGGCTGCTGCTGCTGGTGGCGATCCTGGGTCCGCTCCTCGCGCCCTTCCCCTACGACCAGGTCAACAAGACCGACACCTGGGCCGCCCCTCTGCAACAGGGCCACGTCCTGGGGGCGGACGCCCTCGGCCGGGACCTGCTGTCGCGCATCATGGTCGGGCTTGGGGTCTCCCTGCTGGTGGGAGTGGTGGCGACTTTTGTCTCCCTGGTGATCGGCGTCGCCTGGGGCGCCACCGCCGGCTACATCGGCGGGCGGGTGGACGAGCTGATGATGCGGATCGTCGACGTGCTCTACTCCCTGCCCTTCATCTTCTTCGTGATCCTCCTGATGGTGGTGTTCGGGCGGAACTTCATCCTCCTGTTCCTGGCCATCGGCGCGGTCGAGTGGCTGACCATGGCGCGGATCGTGCGCGGTCAGACCATGTCGCTGAAGGAGAAGGAGTTCGTCGAGGCCGCAAGGGCCGCCGGCGTCTCGGGCTTCGGCATCGTCGCCCGCCACATCGTGCCGAACCTCCTGGGCCCCGTGGTGGTCTACATCACCCTGACCATCCCCGGCGTGATCCTGGCCGAGAGCTTCCTCAGCTTCCTCGGGCTCGGCGTGCAGCCCCCCATGGCGTCGCTGGGCACCCTGGTCTCCTACGGCGCCTCCTACATGGAGCTGACGCCCTGGCTGCTGATCTTCCCGGCCATCACCATGGTGGTGACCCTGATGTGCTTCAACTTCATCGGCGACGGCCTGCGCGACGCCATCGACCCCAAGGATCGCTGATGAGGGGGACCGGCCTGCGCAACCTCCTGCTGCTCCTGGTCGCCGGCCTGGCCCTGTCCGGCTGCGAGGGGCGGGTGATCCCCACCTGTCCGGCGGGAAAGCTCTGCCTGCACGCGGGCAACGGCACCGATCCGGGCACCCTCGACCCGGCCAAGTCCCAGCTCGTCACCGAGGACAACATCCTGTCGGACCTCCTGGTCGGCCTCGTCACCGACGACGCGGACGGCAAGGGCGTACCGGGTATGGCCGAGTCCTGGACGACTTCGCCCGACGGCCTGACCTGGACCTTCAAGCTGCGGGACGCGACCTGGTCGGACGGGGTCCCGGTGACGGCCGAGGACTTCGTCTTCACCCTGCGACGGCTGGTCGATCCCAAGACCGCGGCCGAGTACGCCTACTTCGCCTTCCCCATCAAGAACGGGACGGAGGCCAACGCCGGCAAGGCGCCGCTGGAGTCCCTGGGCGTGCGCGCGGTCGACCCCAAGACCCTGGAGATCACCCTCGTTCATCCGACCGCCTACCTGCCGCAGATCCTCAAGCACATGGTCACCTACCCGGTGCCGGCCCATGTGGTGAAGAAGTGGGGGGACGCCTGGTCGCGGCCGGAGCACTACGTCTCCAACGGCCCCTTCACCCTGTCCTACTGGCGGCTCGGCGACCGCATCCGGCTGGTGAAGAATCCCCGCTTCTACGACGCCAGGAACGTCTGCCTGGACGAGGTCTACTACTACCCGACCACCGACACGATCTCGGCCGAGCGGCGGGTCCGGCGGGACGAACTCGACATCGCCGACGGCATCGCCGCGAGCCGGGTCCCGTACCTGCGCCAGCCGGACCAGATCCCGACCTACGTGCGCTCGGCGCCCTACATGGGCGTCTACTATCTCGCCTTTAACACCCACGTGGCGGGCCTCGAGAACAAGGACGTGCGCACGGCCCTGTCGATGACCATCGACCGGGACTTCATCGCCTCGAAGCTGATCCGTGCGGAGAAGAACGCCGCCTACGGCTTCGTGCCCCCGGGGGTGACGGACTATCCGGGCGGCGCGCGCGTCTTCTACGCCGACTGGTCGTTCGAGAAGCGCAAGGCCTATGCCCGGGACCTCCTGGCCAAGGCCGGCTACGGGCCGCAGCGTCCGCTGAAACTGGAGCTGAAGACCGCCTCCACGGGGACGGCCGAACCCTCGGCCCTGGTCGCCGCCGTCCAGTCCGACTGGCGCTCCATCGGCGTGCAGACCTCCATCATCCAGGAGGACGGCCAGGTCTTCTTCAGCGACATGAACGTGCGCAATTTCCAGGTCGGCATGGCGGGCTGGATCGCCGACTACGACGACGCCACCACCTTCCTGGCGCTGCTGAAGAGCGACACCGGCGCGCAGAATTACGGCGACTACAAGAACCCCGCCTACGACGCCCTGCTGGCCCAGGCCGACGTCACGGTCGATCCCAAGGCGCGGGGCGCGCTGATGGTCAGGGCCGAGCAGATCGCCCTCGACGACGTCGGGGTGGCCCCGGTCTATTTCGCCTTCAGCCGCAACCTGGTGAACCCGGCGATTACCGGCTGGAACGACAACATCATGGACCACCACCGCATGCGCTGGGTCTGTTTCAAGGACGCGGCGGCGCGGCGGGCGCGCTCACAAGGATAGGCCCCCTCCTCGGGGGAGAGGAGAGGGCCCATGGCGCCGGCGGCTGGGGGGATACCGGCGCTTGGTCGGCAGGCCATGGGCGAGAACCCATAGTTGCATCGCAACCTACGATACGGGTACGCCCGATTTCCTGACAATCCCTGAACACGTTCAGCCAAAACCTCAAAATAGCTCAGGCGATGCGCCGGCTGGCCGCCGTGCCTGTGGTTACGGCAGCGGCGTCGGCGCCAGGACCATGCCGCCATTGGCGGGCAGGCGGGCGTGGGCCAGCTCGTCCATCAGCCCCTTGGCGCGGGGATCGCCCAGCACCCAGCCGGCGGCGGCCAGGACCCGCACCCCGTCGGCGCTGACGCCCATGACGCGCTCCAGCACCTCGAAGGGGGACTTCTTCACCGGCAGCAGCTTCAGCCGGACCGTACCTTGCAGCCCGCCCAGGCGCTTGGCCTCGGCGGTCGCGAGGTAGAAGCCGCCGATCTTGTCCACCAGACCGAGCTCCTTGGCCTGGGCGCCGGTCCAGACGCGGCCCTTGGCGATCTCGCGCACCCGTTCGGGACTGAGCTTGCGGCCCTCGGCGACGCGGGCGACGAAACCCTCGTAGATGCGGTCCATCCAGGCCGAGATGGCGGTGCGCTGGGCGGCGGTGAAGGGCTGGCGGTTGGCGTAGGCGCCCGCGAACTCGCCGCCGACCGACAGGCCCCGCATGTCGACCCCGTAGCGGGCCAGGGCGTCGCCCACCACGATCTTGCCCCCGAACACGCCGATCGAGCCGGTCAGGGTCGTGGGCTGGGCGATGATCTCGTCCGCCTGGGAGGCGATCCAGTACCCGCCCGAGGCGGCGTAGGTCCCCATGGAGACGACGACCGGCTTCTTGGCCGCCCTGGCGGCGCGCACGGCGGCCAGGATCTGTTCCGAAGCGGTGTCCGAGCCGCCGGGGGAGGAGATGCGGAAGACGATGGCTTTGACCTCGTCGTCCTTGATGGCGTCGTAGAAGGCCTGGGCCACATCGTCGGAGAAGACGCCGCTCTGCTGGTTCAGGGCGCGGTTGTCTGACTTGCCGGTGACGATCTCGCCCTCGGCGGTGATCACGGCGATGGCGGCTTTTCCGCGGGCCGCGCGGCCCGAGCCGGAGCCGCGGCGGCGGTAGTCGTTGATGTCCAGGAGCTCGGCGCCCTTGCCGGCGCGGGCCAGGATTTCGGTCTCGGCGTCGTGCAGCTGGCCCACCTTGTCGATCAGGCCGCGGGCCTTGGCGTCCTCGGCCGAATAGGGACCGGCCTCCAGGGTGGCGCGCAGGCTCGCGGGCTGAAGGCGCCGGTCGGCGGCGGCCAGGTCCAGGGTCGAGCCGTAGACCGAGCCCATCCAGGCTAGCTCGGATTCCCGGTGGGCGTCCGTGTAGTCGGAATAGAGCAGGGGATTGACCGCGTTCTTGTACTCGTAGCGCTGCTGGAAGTCGGCCTGGACCCCGTATTTGTCGAACAGGCGCTTGAGGAACACGTCCTCCGAGGCGATCCCCGTGGATTGCAGGGACGAGGCCGGCTGCATCCAGAGCTGGTCGGCGGCGGCGCCCACCATGTAGGTCGCGGTGGAGATGCCCGAGGGGTAGAGCCCCTGGCTGTGGGCGAACACCGGCTTGCCGGCGGCGCGGAAGGACTTGATCGCCAGGCGCAACTCGTCGGCGGCGGCCGGCTCCAGCCCGCCTTCCGGGAGGCGGATAAGCATCGCCTTGACCCGGCTGTCGGCCTCGGCCCGCTTCAGGGCCTGGATGATCCCCATGACCGAGTTGGAGCGTCCCCCGAAGGCGGCGAGCGGGCTTTGCGAGTCCTGGTCCGACATGGCCTGGCGCAGGTCGAGCTGCAGCACGGTGGTCGCCGGGGGCGGCGTGGGCCGGGCGGAACTGGCCAGCATGGCGATCAGCAGGAAGGGCACGCCGACGAAGAACAGCACGAGGCCCGCGAACACGCCGGCCACGGTCAGGAGAAACTGCTTCATGGCCGCGACCCTACGATCCGCGTTGTTGCGGTCAAATGAATTGCCCCCAGAGGCGAAACTTCAGGGGAAAGTTGGGGGTCGAATTCAGGGGCGGGCGAAGTGGTCGGAGCAGCAGGATTCGAACCTGCGACCCCCGCCTCCCGAAGACGGTGCTCTACCAGACTGAGCTATGCTCCGACGAAGAGCGCGCCTTATAGGGGAGGCGTTTTGGTACCGCAAGCGAGCTACTGAGCCGTGCTCCTCGGCGTCACCTTGTAGCGGGTCAGCTCCTTCGCCGGCAGGTCCCAGTCGGGCTTGAGGCCCTGGGCCTGGCGGAAGTCGGCGTAGGCGCCCCTGATGTCGTCGGTCTGTTCGCGGGCCAGGGCCCGGTTGTAGTAGGCCCGCTCGGGCTGAGCGGTCTTCAACTCCAGGCCCTTGGTGATGTCGGCGATGGCCTCGGGGTACTGGCGCATCAGCATCAGGGCCGCGCCGCGGTTGGCGTAGGCCTCGCCGGTCGCGGGCAGCAGGGTCAGGGCCTTGTCGAAGTCGGCCATGGCCGAGTCCCCGTCCTTGCGCTGCAGGTAGAGGACGCCGCGGTTGATGTGGGTGGCGGCCAGGTTGCGGTCGTCCAGGAGCTCGCGCTTGATGGCCGCGGTGCAGACGCCGATCGAATCCGGCGAGATGGAGCGCGCCTTGGCCAGGTCGTAACAGCTGGAGGCGTAGGAGCCGATCACCGTCGAGGACTGGCCGTCCAGGGCCATCTGGGCCTGCGCGCCGAAGGCGGCGGCGGAAACGGCGGCCACCGCAAGGGCGGCGAAAGCGACTTGGCGCATGACGACCTCACTGGGATAAATGGACGAACAACCCCGATAATATCACGCTCGGCGCCGGGGACGGAGTGCTTTCCGGGTCATTGCGCGCAGAGCCCTTTAGGGTCAGATGGAAATCATCTGACCCGTGTAAAAAGGCTCTAATTGCCAATATCTAGAGCGCGTTCGGGCGGCGAAACCGCGGACACTTTCGCCTAACGCGCTCTGGCCCCGTTGCACCGCTGGGGGGCATGGGCTATCTCCACCGCCGCACGCGCCGGCCCGCCGGCAGTCGTCCCACTGGGGGATGGTGTAATGGTAACACTGCGGTTTTTGGTACCGTCATTCTAGGTTCGAGTCCTAGTCCCCCAGCCACGCTCTCTTCGCCCACATCCCGCGCAGCGCCGCCTCGAAGCGGCGGGCGAAGCCGTTTGCGTCCGTGAGGCTGGACTCGGCCAGGCGGGGGCGAAGGCCGGCGCGGAGGTCGGATAGGCGTTGCGGGTCCGTAGCCAGGGCCACGGCGAGATCGACATAGGCCGCCGGATCGTTGGCCAGGAGTTCGCCGAGGCCGACCTGAGACAGCAAACTCTCCCCGACCCGGCCGGCATGGCGGTCCCCGGCCAGGCAGATCACCGGCACGCCCATCCACAGCGCTTCGCAGGTCGTCGTGGTCCCGTTGTAGGGGAAGGGGTCCAGGGCGATGTCCACCTCGCCATAGGCCGCCAGGTGCTCGGCCACGCCGCCGGTCCAGGGCCGCAGGGTCAGGCGCTCGGGGGCGATCCCATGGGCGGCGAAGCGGTCCAGGCACAGGGTCCGGGCGCCCGCGTCGTCGAAGGAATGACCCTTGAGCAGGAGCCGCGCCTCGGGGACGCGGGTGAGCAGGGCGGCCCAGGTCTCGATGCCGGCGTCCGAGAGCTTGGCGGGGTTGTTGAACGAGCCGAACACCGGGGCGGCGCCCGCCAGGCTGGGCGGCGGGGCGACGGCGGGGCAGTCCTGCGGCGGGGCGTAGCAGAGGAAGCCGTGCTCCAGGCGGAGCAGACGCTCGCCAGGGCCGTCCTCGGCGACGCCGGGCGGGTCGGAGACGGCGTCGACGATGCGCCAGTCGATGGCGACCAGGCCGGTGACGTTGGGATAGCCCAGCCAGGTCGCGGCCACCGGGGCGGGGCGCCGCGCGAACACCGGCAGGCGATTGGCGGCGGTATGGCCCGCCAGGTCGATCAGGATGTCGATCCCGTCGGCGCGGATCATCTCGGCGACGGCGTCGTCGGCGAGCCCGACGGTGGAGCGCCATCGGTCGGCGAGGCCCTTCAGCCGCTCGGTGACGGCGTCAGGGAGGGCGACCTCGGCGTAGCAGGTGACCTCGAAGGTCGCGCGGTCGTGGGCGCGGAGCAGGGGCTCCAGGAAGAAGGCCACCGAATGGGCCTTCAGGTCGCCCGAGACGTAGGCGATGCGAAGGCGCCGCGCGGGGTCGGGGTCATCTCGTTGAGGAGCGGGCGGGGGCGCGCCGTAGAGGGCGCCCCATCGCCTGTGCGCGTCGGCGATCTCGGCGGCGGAAATGTCGGAAGGGTAGTTGAGGGCCAGCAGCAGGTTGTCGTGGGCGTCGGCGTAGTCGGGACGCAATGCGATCGCCGCGCGGAAATCGGCGATGGCCTCGGGGAGCCGGCCCTGGCGCTGCAGCACGGCGCCGAGATTGTTTTGCGCCTCGGCGTCCGCCGGGTCTGCGGCCAGGACCTCTCGGTAGGCGGCCGCGGCCTCGTCCAGGCGCCCCAGCTCCTGCAGGGCGTTGCCAAGGTTGTAGCGGGCGCCGGTGTTGGCCGGTTGCAGGGCCAGCGCCTGCCGGTAGGCGGCCGCCGCCGGTTCTAAATGACCGAGGGCCTGCAGCGCGAGGCCGAGGTTGTTGTGGGCCGAGGCGCGGGCCGGATCGGCGGCGACGGCGCGTTCGAGCAGGGCGACCGCCTCGCCCGGCCGCCCCAGCTGACAGGCCAGGACGCCGAGGTAGTAGAGCGCGTCCGTATGGTCCGGCCGGATCGCCAGCACCTGGCGGTAGAGGCCCTCCGCCTCGGCCAGGGCGCCGGCCTGGTGGCGGCGGATGGCGGCGTCGAACAGGGGCCCGATCACCGGCGGCCCGCGCCTCCGTTCAGGGGGCGCTGCATGAAGACCACGTCGAGCCACTGGTCGTGCTTGCGCCCTACGCCTTCGAACAGGCCGGCGTGATGGAAGCCGACGGCCTGGTGCAGGCCGATGGAGCCGGCGTTGCCGCTGTCGCCGATCAGGGCGACGAGCTGGCGCAAGTTCAGGTCTTCAGCGGCCTCGCAGGTGGCGATGAGGGCCTGGAGCAGGGCGATTCCCGCGCCCCGGCGGTGGAAGTCCGGGGCGATATAGACCGCGTCCTCGGCGGTGTGGCGGTAGGCGCTGCGCAGGCGGAACGGGGCGGCGTAGGCGAAACCCACCAGGCGGCCGTCTGCCTCGGCGACCAGCCAGGGCAGGCCCCGGGCGGCGACGTCGGCCATGCGCGCGATCATCTCCTCCACTGTCGGGGGGACCTCCTCGAAGGTGCCGGTTCCGTGCAGCACGGCATGGGCGTAGATCGCCTGGACGGCGGCGGCGTCCTCGGCGGCTGCCGCGCGGACGATCATCCCGCCCGCTCCCAGCCCCGCTCCACCGCCCAGACGGCGAAGGCGTAATCGAGGGCGATCTCTTTCAGGAACTCGAAGCGCCCCGCCGCCCCGCCGTGGCCGGCTTCCATGTTGATCTTCAGGAGGATCGGATTGGCGGAGGTGGTTTCGGCCCGCAGCCTGGCCGCCCACTTGGCCGGCTCCCAATAGGTGACGCGGGGGTCGGACAGGCCCCCCGTCGCCAGGACGGAAGGGTAGGGCTTGGGCTCGACCCGGTCGTAGGGGGAATAGCCGGCGATGCGGTCGTAGGACGCCTCGTCGGTCAGGGGATTGCCCCACTCGGGCCATTCGGGCGGGGTGAGCGGCAGGGTCTCGTCGCTCATGGTGTTGAGCACGTCCACGAAGGGCACGGCGGCGATGATCCCGGCGAAGAGGTCGGGGCGGAGGTTCGCGACCGCCCCCATCAGCATCCCGCCCGCAGAGCCGCCGTAGGCCACGATCCTACCGGCCCGGCCGTAGCCCTGGGCGGTCAGGGCCTCGGCGCAGGCGATGAAGTCCGTGAACGTATTGGTCTTCTTGTCCTTGCGGCCGTCGAGGAACCAGCCCCAGCCCTTTTCCGTGCCGCCGCGGATGTGCGCCGTGGCCCAGATCCAGCCCCGGTCCACCAGGCTGAAATTGCGGATCGAAAAGCTTGGCTCCATCGGAATGCCGTAGGCGCCGTAGCCGTAGAGCAGCAGGGGCGCCGAGCCGTCGAGCGCGGTGTCCCGCTTCATAAGCACGGTGATCGGCACCTGCTCCCCGTCCGGCGCGGTGGCGAAGAGGCGGCGCGCGACATAGGCGCCCGCGTCGTGGCCGGAGGGGATTTCCTGGGTCTTGCGCAGGGTCCGCTTAGCGCTGGCCATGTCGTAGTCGAACCACTGCCGCGGCGTGGTCGGCGACTGGTAGACGAAGCGCATCAGGCTGGTGTCGAACTCGTAGCCGCCCTCCAGCCCCAGGGCGAAGGTCTCCTCGTCGAAGGCCAGGGGCATTTCCGTCAGCGTTCCGCGCTCGACCACGACGAGGCGGTTGGCGGCGTCCACCCGTTCCAGGCGCACGAGGTGGTCGCGGGTCGCCTGCACGGCGACGATGTAGCGGCCCGGCTGGTGGCCGATCCAGTCGCGCCAGTGGGCCCGGCCGGGAGAGTCGGTGTCGGCCCACATCAGCTTGAAGTCGATGGCCCCGTCGGCGTTGGTCAGGACCACGAAGCGGCCGTCCCAATGCTCCAGGGAATAGCGCAGCCCTTCGGTGCGGGGCTCGACCACCACCGGCTCGGCGGTGGGGTCGTGGGCGGGGATCAGCCGCAGTTCGCTGGTCTCGTGGTCGCCCGAGCCGATGACGATGAAGGCGCGGCTTTGCGTCGTGTGGATGTGCACGAACATCCCCGGGTCGGCTTCTTCATAGACGCAATAGGCGTCGGCGGCCGTGCCGTGCACCGGGCGGCGGAAGACCTTGGCGGGCCGGCCGTTCTCGTCGCGCCAGACCCAGAACAGCCAGGCGGCGTCGGGGGAGAACAGGAAGTCCCCCGTGGAGCTCTCGACGGGATCGGACAGGAGCGTGCCGGTCGCCAGGTCCTTGATCTCGATGCGGTAGTATTCCGAGCCCTGGTCGTCGGCGGCATAGGCGTAGAGGGCATGGTCGGGGCTGTGCTCGGCGGCGCCCACGGTGAAGTAGGCGTGGCCCTTGGCCAGGGCGTCGACGTCGATCAGCACCTCTTCGCCGCCATCGGAGCCGCGCGGGCGGCGGGCGTGGACCGGGTGCTGGGCCCCGGTCTCGAAGCGGCTGTAGTAGTCCCAGGCGCCGTCGGGGGTGGGGACGGAGGCGTCGTCCTCTTTGATGCGGCCGCGCATCTCCTCGAACATCGTCGCCTGCAGCGGCTCGGTCGAGGCCAGCATGGCCTTGGTGTAGGCGTTCTCGGCCTCCAGGTGCGCCCGGATGTCGGGGGCCAGGGCCGCGGGGTCCCGCATCACCTCCTGCCAGTTGTCGGCCCGCAGCCAGGCGTAGTCGTCGGTGCGGGTGCGCCCGAGCTGTTCGATGCGGTGAGGCTCGCGCTTGGCGACGGGGGGCGGGGGGAGGGCCATGGCTTGGGATAAAGCCGATCCGGGGGTGGCGCAAACCACACAACACCCGCTCATCCCGGCGAAGGCCGGGACCCAGGTTTTTTATCGCAAGGCGGCGGGTTTCAGAAAAAGCCTGGGCCCCGGCCTTCGCCGGGGTGAGCGGTAAAAAATAGGGGCCCGCGAACCCGGGGCTACTTGTCGTAGATGAGCGCCAGAGTTTCGGCGACGCAGGCGGCGCGGGTCTCGCCCTCGATCTCGATGGCGGCTTCGATCACCACCTGCAGGCCCCCGGCGCGGGGCTCGACCGTCAGCAGCTTCTGGCGCAGGCGCACCCTGGCGCCGGACTTCACCGGGTTGGAGAAGCGCACCTTGTTGCAGCCGTAGTTGATGCCGCGCACGACGCCCTCGACCTCGACGATCTGGCTCGACAGGTAAGGGATGAGCGACAGGGTCAGGTAGCCGTGGGCGATGGTCCCGCCCATCTCGCGGTTCGCCCGCTCGACGTCGACGTGGATCCACTGACGGTCGCCGGTGGCCGCCGCGAAGCTGTCGATACGGGCCTGATCGACCTCGAGCCAGTCGGAGACGCCGATCTCCTGGCCTTCCAGACTCTTCAGGTCCGCGAAGGCTATCGTCCTCGCCATGCTTCCTCGTTCTTCCTACACTCGACGGCGGGCTATACCGGCCCCCGCCGCGCATTGTGAATCCCGGGGAGGGCGATGAAGTTCGACGACCGCCTTCTCGACGAGATCAAGTCGCGGCTTCGTCTGTCCGACGTGATCGGCCGGACCGTCAATCTGCGACGGCAGGGACGTGAATACGCCGGCCTCTCCCCCTTCTCCAAAGAAAAGACTCCGTCGTTTTTCGTCAATGACGACAAAGGGTTCTGGCACGATTTCTCCTCCGGCAAGCACGGGGACCTGATCGGATTCCTGCAGGAGACCGAGCGCCTGTCCTTCCGCGAGGCGGTCGAAAAGCTGGCCGCGGAGGCCGGCGTCGCCTTGCCTGCGACCGATCCGCGCGCCGCCGCCGCCGAGGCCCGCCAGATGGGTCTGCAGGACTGGCTGGAGCAGGCGGCAAAGTGGTTCGAAGCCGAGTTGCGCCGCCCCGCCGCCAAGGAGGCGCGGGCCTATCTGGAGCGCCGGGGCCTGCCCGAGGACCAGTGGAGCCGCTTCCGCCTCGGCTTCTCCCCGCCGGCCCGCACGGCCCTGAAGGACTACCTGGTCGCCAAGGGCGCTATCCCTAAGGACCTGGTGGACTCCGGGCTCCTGATCGCGCCGGAGGACGGGAACGGCTCTCCCTACGACCGCTTCCGCGACCGCATCATCTTCCCCATCGGCGATGGGCGTGGCCGGGTCATCTCCTTCGGCGGCCGGGCCATGGATCCGGAGGCGCGGGCCAAGTACCTGAACGGCCCCGAGACCGGCCTCTTCCACAAGTCGCACGTGCTCTATGGCCTGGCCGATGCCCGCAAGCTCATGCACACCGCAGGCGACGCGGCGGCCCTCGTGGTGGTGGAGGGCTACATGGACGTGATCGCCTGCCAGAGGGCCGGGATCGCCGCCGTGGCCGCCATGGGCACCGCCCTGACCGAGGAGCAGATGGAGGCCCTCTGGCGCCTGCATCCCGAGCCCACCCTCTGTTTCGACGCCGACAAGGCGGGCCTGCGCGCCGCCTCCCGCTCGATGGACCGGGCGCTGCCGCTGCTCAAAGCCGGACGCTCCTTCAAATTCGCCCTGATCACGGGGGGCAAGGATCCCGACGATGTGCTGCGCGAACAGGGCGCCGCCGCCCTGAAGTCCCAGCTCTCGGACACCCGCCCCTTCGTCCAGGCCCTGTTCGAGCGCGAGCGGGACGTCGAGCCCCTCGACACCCCCGAGCGCCGCTCCGGCTTCAAGGGGCGCCTGCGCAACGCGGCCAACGTCATCGCCGACAAGGATCTTTCGGGCGCCTACCGCGAGGACCTAATGTCGCGGTACGACGCCCTGTTCGCCCGGGCTCCCGCTGCCGGAGCAGGCGCGCCGTACCCGCCGCGCGGACAGGCCTGGCCCCGCCGGCGCGGCCGCGGCTTCTTCGACCAGCCCGCCTATATGAGCGCCCCGCTCACCGCCGAGGGCCGCGCAGGGGCGAAATCCCTGCATATTTCAGTGCCCCCCATGGTCGCCGCGGTGGTCCAGGCGGCCCTCGATGATCCCGCCGTTCTGGACGACCACCTGGAGGCGCTGGAGGCCTACGGCTTCGGCGAGCCGGCCTTGCGGGGCCTCGCCGAGGAGATTGTCCGGCTGCGGCTTGAGGCCGACGCCCTTGACACGCACATGCTCGCTCGCCATCTGGCCGAACGGGGCTATGGCGTTGTGTTGCACGAGGTGTCGAAGGCCGCCCGGAAGTCCGGAGCGCCCTTTCTGGCGTCAGACCGGACCGAAACCGCCAAGGCCCAGTGGTCGCAAGCCTTCGAGGTGCTGACGCGCATGGCGGCTCTGGAAAACGCTTTGTCGGCGGCGAAGGCGGATGCCGAGCGCGGCCTCGATGCAGCGGCTTTCAACAGGCTTAAGTCCGAGCGCGACGCTTTGAAGCGCGCGATCAGGTTAGGAACAGTTTGGAACGGCGAAGCGTCGTAAGACCGACGTAACCGTTCCATTGGTGAATGTCCCGACGGCGCAGGTGATTCGCGCGGTCGGACCGGAGGCGGGAATGACGACGAATACGGCCGAACCGCAAGAGGCTGAGACCACGCACGACGGGCCGCTGCTCGACCTCACCGACGCCGGCGTCAAGAAATTCATCAAGCAGGCCAAGGCCCGCGGCTACGTCACCATGGACGAGCTGAACAAGGTCCTGCCTTCCGAGGAAGTCACCTCCGAGCAGATCGAGGACACCCTCGCCATGCTCTCGGAGATGGGCGTGAACGTGGTCGAGGCCGAGGAGGCCGAGACCGAGGGCGAAGGCGGCGGCGAGGTCGCGGTGCGCGAGGACAGCGCCGTCACCGTGGCCGAGAAGCCGGAAAGCTACGACCGCACCGACGATCCGGTGCGGATGTACCTGCGCGAGATGGGCTCGGTGGAGCTGCTCTCCCGCGAGGGCGAAATCGCCATCGCCAAGCGCATCGAGGCCGGCCGCGACACCATGATCCGGGGCCTGTGCGAAAGCGCCCTGACCTTCGAAGCCATCATGGTCTGGCGCGACGAGCTGAAGTCGGGCCGCATCCTGCTGCGCGAGATCATCGACCTCGAACATACCTACAGCGCCCTGAACGGCGTGGTCCCCGGGGAGGGCCCGACCATGGGCCCGGACGGCCAGCCGATCGCCCCCGTGGCGGTTGCCGCGGTCGCTGAAGCCGCTCCGGCCGCGGCGCCCGCCGCCGGGGAGGCCGCCGCTCCCGCCGCCGAAGGCGAAGAGGGCGAGGTCAAGGCCGAGGGCGAAGGCGAGAGTGAAGAGGACGATTTCGACGACGGCGCCGGTCCCTCCGTCTCGGCCATGGAGGCCGAGCTGCGCGAAGGGGTGATGGCCACCCTCGATTCCATCGCCGGGGAGTTCGACGGCTTCCGCCGCCTGCAGGAAAAGCTGGTCCAGCGCCGCCTGAAGGGCAAGGACCTCGATGAGGCCGACCGCGGGACCTACAAGACCTTCACCGCGGCGATCACGACCCACCTCAAGTCGCTGAAGCTGAACAACAACCGCATCGAGGCCCTGGTCGATCAGCTCTATACGATCAACCGCCGGCTGATGACGTTCGAGGGCCGGCTGCTGCGCCTGGCCGATAGCTACGGCATCTCGCGCCCCGAGTTCCTGAAGGCCTATTTCGGCGCCGAGCTCGACCCGACCTGGGCCGACCGGATGAAGACGCAGGGCGTGCGCTGGACCAAGTTCGTCGACGCCGACGCCGGCCAGGTGGGCGACATCCGCCAGGACGTGGCGGCGCTGGCCACCGAGACGGGCGTGCCGGTCGACGACTTCCGCCGCATCGTCCAGACGGTGCAGAAGGGCGAGCGCGAGGCCCGCCAGGCCAAGAAGGAAATGGTCGAGGCGAACCTGCGCCTCGTGATCTCCATCGCCAAGAAATACACCAACCGCGGCCTGCAGTTCCTGGACCTGATCCAGGAGGGCAACATCGGCCTGATGAAGGCCGTCGATAAGTTCGAGTACCGCCGCGGCTACAAGTTCTCCACCTACG
>CANJID010000046.1 GCA_947474395.1 Caulobacterales bacterium | reverse complement strand
CTGGAACCAGTCGCGGCAGGTGATCCGGTCGCCGGTCCAGTTGTGGAAGTACTCGTGGGCGACAACGCTCTCGATCCGCTCGTAGTCCAGGTCGGTGGCGGTCGCCGGGTCGGCCAGAAGCAGGGACGAGTTGAAGATGTTGAGGCCCTTGTTCTCCATGGCCCCGAAGTTGAAGTCGCGCACGGCCACGATCATGAACAGGTCGAGGTCGTACTCGCGCCCGAAGGTCTCCTCGTCCCACTTCATCGACCGCTTGAGGGCGTCCATGGCGTAGATCGCCCGGTCGGCCTGACCTGGATCGACGAAGATCTTCAGCTCTACCGTCCGCCCGGTCATGGTGATGAAGCTGTCGGCCAGCTCGTCCAGGGTCCCCGCCACCAGGGCGAACAGGTAGCAGGGCTTGGGGAAGGGGTCGGTCCACAGGGCGAAGTGGCGGCCGCGCGCGGTCTTGCCCGAGTCCGTCAGGTTGCCGTTGGAGAGCAGGCGCGGATAGGCCGCCGCATCGGCCTCGACCCGCACGGTAAAGCGAGACAGCACGTCGGGCCGGTCGGGGTAGTAGGTGATCTTGCGGAAGCCCTCGGCCTCGCATTGGGTGCAGAACCGGCCCCCCGACATATAGAGCCCCTCGAGGGCGGTGTTGCCCTCCGGGTTGATCTCCACCTCCGTCTCCAGGGTGAAGGCGGCGGGGACGCCGGGGATGGTCAGGAATTCGTCGTCGAGCTCATAAGCCTTACGGGTCAGTCGCTCCCCGTCCAGCGAGACCGAGACCAGCGTCAGGCGCTCGCCGTTGAGCTTCAGAGGCTCGGCGTGCTCGCCATTGCGGCGGACCGTGAGCCTGGCCTTCACCCGCGTCGCGGCGGGCTCTAGGTCGAACTCCAGGTGGACCTCGTCGATGAGGTAACCGGGCGGGGTGTAGTCGACGAGCCGGATCGGCTGGGGCGTGTCGGTGCGCATCCCGGCGATGTAGCGACGCGGACGCCGCAACGCCAGCGCGACAGGTGGAGAGAAGTTCGCTCAGGAGGCGGTCAGGCCGTCTTGCGCGCGCTCTCGCCCAGCCCGGATTCCGGCGTCGGCGCCTGCGGGGACTCGGCCACCGACTTCAGCAGGGCGTTGGCCGCCCGGCCCATCTTCATCACCTCGGGGGGCGCTTCCTCGGTGTTCTCGCCGACGAACTCGGCCAGCTCGCGGATCAGGGCCAGGAGCTTGGGAGCCGTGGAGATCAGCCGGGCCTGGAACTCGATCTTGAAGGGGTCGCGGTCGTATTCCGCGCCCGGCGTGCGCCAGCCGCCCCAGTCGTTGGCGTCGGTCACCACCACGGGGAAGGTGCCGGGATAGGGATGGTGGGCGCATTCCTCGGGGGGCTGCCACTTGTTGCGCGCCCGCATCAGCCGCCAGTCGCCGCCGGCCGCGGCGTCGCCCTCGGTCTCGTCCGCCTCCTCGGCGCGCAGCTCATGGGCCAGGAACTCGCGGCCCAGGCCCACGTCGTAGGAGATGCGCACGGGTTCGTCGAAGCCCTTGGCCCAGACGGGCGTCAGCTTTTCGACCACCGCCCAGGCGCCGACGGACTCGACCCAGACCTTCTGGTGCTTGTGGAACTGCGCCTTCACGCGGCCTCGCTGAACGTGTTCGAGAACCTGATGTTTGGGGCAAATTGATTGACGGCCGGTCAACCCGGCCGTGCGTCGGGGAAGTTTTCTTACAACTCTTTGATTTGTAAGTTTTTAGTTGAAGCGCCGTCGGGCCTCGGCCAACCGCTCGATCCCCGCGTCGAGGGTAGAGTCCTTCTTGGCGAAGCAGAGCCGGACGATCGAGGTCACCGGGTCCTGCGCATAGAAGGCCGAGACCGGGATCGCCGCCACCCCCATCTCCTGCACCGCGCGCAGGCAGAACTCGCGGTCGCCGATGGAGACGCCCGAGGCCGTCAGGTCGACGTTGAGGAAGTAGGTTCCCGCGCTCGGCAGGACCACGAAGCCCTCGGACTTCAGGCCCTCCGCCAGCCGGTCGCGGGAGCGGCCGTAGCCGGCGCGCATGTCGTCGAAATAGCCGTCCGCCTTGCCCAGGCCATAGGCCACCGCCGTCTGCAGGTTGGGCGGGGTGGTGAAGGTCAGGAACTGGTGCGCCTTGGCGACCACCCCCGCCAGCTTCGGCGCCGCGCACACGAAGCCCACCTTCCACCCCGTCAGGGAGAAGATCTTGCCCGCCGAGCCGATCTTCACCGTTCGCTCGGCCATGCCGGGCATGGCGTAGAGGGGGATATGGCGGCGGCCGTCGAAGACCAGGTGCTCCCAGACCTCGTCGCAGATGGCTACGGCGTCGTGGCGGACGCAGCGTTCGGCCAGGCGCGCCAGTTGGTCCGCCCCATAGGCGGTGGCGGACGGGTTCAGGGGGTTGTTGAACACCACGACCCTGGTCTTCGGCCCGAAGGCGGCGTCGAGGGCGGCCTCGGTCATCTCCCAGTGCGGTGGGGTCAGGCGCACCAGCTTCGGCACCCCGCCCGCCAGCTTCACCAGCGGCAGGTAGGCGTCGTAGAGCGGCTGGAACAGCACCACCTCGTCGCCCGGCCTGACCAGGGCCAGGATCGAGGCGGCCAGGGCCTCGGTGGCGCCTGAGGTGACGACCACTTGCGTCTCGGGGTCCAGGCTCAGCCCCTGGTGGCGGGCGTAGTGGGCGGCGACGGCTTCCCGCAGGCTGAGCAAGCCCACCATGGGCGGGTATTGGTTCGGGCCGTCCATGGTCGCCTTGGCGGCGGCGGCGCGGACGTCCTCGGGCCCCTCGTTGTCCGGAAAGCCCTGGCCGAGATTCACGGCGCCGTGGCGGCGGGCGAGGCCCGACATCTCCTCGAACACGGTGGTCGGCAGGTCCGCGAACAGGGGGTTCATGCGCGCCGGATCAGGCCGGGATCAATGCCATTGAGCCACGAGCTCGGGGGCTTCCGAGCGGGCCGCCAGCTCGCCGTAGAGGGCGGTCAGGGCCTCGAAGGTGCGGTTCCAGCCGTAGCTCTCGGCGCGCGCTCGGGCAGCCAGGGCCAGGGGCTCGCGGTCGCGAGCGAACAGGGCCTCGATCGCCTCGGCCATGGCTTCGGGTGTCGGAGCGGTGGCGAGCTGCCCGACCGTCTCGTCCACCAGCTCGGCGATGCCGCCTGAATCAACGCCCACGATCGGCAGGCCGGAGGCCATGGCCTCCAGCGCCACCAGGCCGAAGGGCTCCTGGTGGTTGGCGTGGACGAAGGCGTCGCAGGAGGCGAGCAGGCGCGCCACTTCCTTGGGGTCGCCGCGGAAATCCATATAGGTCGCCGTCGGCTGCGGCCGCGCGCCCGAGCCCGCTCCGATCAGCAGCAGGTGGTAGCCGTCGCCGAGCCGCTCCACGGCCTCGAGCAGGACGTCGATGTTCTTCTCCCGCGCGGGCCGCCCGGCGAACACCAGGAGCTTCGTGCCCGTCGGCAGGTCGAGCTCGCGGCGCAGGCCCTCGCGGTCCGCCCGGTCGGGCCGGTCGGGCCGGAACTGCTCGGTGTCGACGCCGAGCGGTTGGATCCGGACGTTGAACACCCCGGCCTCGTGCAGGCGGTCGGCGATGTGGCGGCTCGGAGCGATCACTTGGTCGAACTGGCGGAACACCCGGGCCCAGCGCCGGCGCACCGGCGGCTCGGCCCAGGACCCCAGGTGCAGGGCCGCCTGGGCCGCCGGATCGGAGTGGCAGAAGCCCACCACGGGCACGCCCAGCCGCTCGCCGGCGTCGAGCGCCGCGTGGCCGGGGCCGTAGGGGTCGCCGGCCTCGATCAGGTCGGGCTGCAGGCTGACCAGATGCTCCGTCCACTTCTTGATCGAGGCGGGCAGGGGCAGGCGGTATCCGTCCGCGAAGGGCACCCGCGCGGCGGCGATGGTGATCATCCCGGCGGTGTGGCGGGTCTTGGCGCCAGGGACCACCAGGGTGTGCTTCACCCCCGGCCGGTGCTCGGTGAGCCAGGCGCGCTTGGCCAGCAGATATCGTTTCACGCCGCCGCTCTTGGGGGCGAAGAACATTGTGGTGTCGACGAGGTGGGCGTGAGCCGTCGCCGCAGGATCCGTCCAGGCGAGGCTCGACTGGTCCGAGGCCGGACGGTCGTCTCCGCGAACAAGTCGCCAGTCCAACACGATGAGGCGCCCTCCCACGACGGGCCTAATGGCTACGAGTTCTAACGGAATGCAACGCTTAGCGTTCGCGTCAAGCTTGACCCGATGGTCCAAAACCTCGACCAGACGGTCAAGCTGGGTGTTCGGAAGCAGGATTTCAACGCGTGCATGCGGTCCTTGCAGGCGCCGGCGTCGGCGGATTGACCGCAGCGGCGGCGCTGTCCGCCCGCGGCGTCCGTGTGACGCTGGTCGAACGCGAGCCCGCCTTGCTCGAAGCGGGGGCCGGGGTGCAGCTCAGCCCCAACGCCGTCCGGGTGCTGAGGGGACTGGGGCTGGGGGACGGACTTTCGGCCGTCGCCTTTGCACCGGAAGCCGCCGAGGTCCGCGACGCGGCGACCGGCCGGGTCCTCCTCTCCACCGCCCTGGGCGAGGCCGCCGTCGCCCGCTGGGGCGCGCCCTATCTCACCGTCCATCGCGCGGATCTGCAGCAGCTGCTGGCCGAGACCCTTGCCGCCAGGGGCGTGATCCCGCGGCTGGGCGTCGCTGCCGCCGGGCTTGAGCAGGGTGCGGAGGGAATGCGGCTGATCCTCTCGGACGGCGGGGCGATCGAGGGGGACATCGCCGTCGGCTGCGACGGCCTGCGCTCCGCCGTGCGGGCGGCCCTGTGGGGCGAGGGGGCGCCGCGCTACTCCGGCCAGATCGCCTGGCGAGCCCTGGTTCCCGCCGAGCGCCTCCTGGAAGGCCTGATCCCGCCCAAGGTCTGCGTCTGGCTCGGCCCCGGCCGCCACTTCGTCCACTACCCGGTGCGGGGCGGCCGGCTGGTCAATTTCGTCGGAGCGGTGGAGCGCGGCCGGCCGGGGGACGAATCCTGGACCGATCGCGGCGACCCGGCCGAGGCCCTGGCCGACTTCCGCGGCTGGCCCGCCCCTGTCCTGGCCCTGCTGGAGGCCGCCGACGAGGTATGGCGCTGGCCCCTGTTCGAGCGCGCGTCCCTTCCCGCCTGGCGGCAGGGCCGCGTCAGCCTGCTGGGCGACGCCGCCCATCCCATGGCGCCCTTCCTGGCCCAGGGCGCGGCCATGGCCATCGAGGATGCCGAAGCCCTGGCCCGCCACCTCTCCGCCGCCCGCCGCCCCGACGCGGGCCTCGCGGCCTACGAATCCGAGCGGCGTCCGCGCACCACCCGCGTGCAGCAGCTCTCGGCCCGCAACGCCCAGCTCTTCCACATGCCGGCGCCGGCCGCCCGCCTCGCCTACAGGGCCGCCCGCGCCCTGGACGCGGCCGCCGGCGAGGCCTCGCGCCTGGACTGGCTCTACGGCTGGGGCCGCTGAAGCCGCGCTGGTTCGACCGTGAAAATGCGCTATTGCGGCGCCTGACGCTCAACCACCGGAAGAACCCGAACAATGACCGTGTCGATGTACCAGGCCTCCGTTCCCGCTTTCATGCGCATGCTGGACAACCTGTCGGCCATCCTGACCAAGGCCGAAGCCAGCGCCGAGGCCAGGAAGATCGACCCCTCCGTGTTCGTCAACGCCCGCCTCGCGCCCGACATGCTGCCGCTGAACCGCCAGATCCAGATCGCCACCGACGGGGTCAAGGGTTGCGCCGCGCGCCTGGCCGGAACTGAGATTCCGAGCTACCCCGACACTGAAACCACCTTCGCCGAGCTGCAGGCCCGCGTCGCCAAGACCCGCACCTTCCTGCAAAGCTTCAGTCCCGCCCAGATCGACGGCAGCGAAGACAAGGCCATCGTCTTGAAGTTCGGCCCCCGTCAATTCGACTTCCAGGGCCTCGACTACCTGTTCGGCTTCGTTATCCCGAACTTCTACTTCCACCTGACCACGACCTATGCGATTCTGCGTCACAACGGCGTGGAGCTCGGCAAGCAGGATTTCATCGGCGGCCCGCCCCCGCGGACGGTTTCCGCCGACTGAGCCAGCAAACCCCTCCGCCCGTTGAGTCCGGGTCCCCTGGAGATGTTCGGGAGGGTTCACATGGCGAAAGCGCTCAACGAAAACCACGCCGGCAATGGTCACAGCGGCCGCAAGATGCGGCTGCTGGAGGGCCTTGCCGACAACCTGACCCTGTTCATGATCGCGGCCTTCGCGATCCTGATGATCGTCGGGCTGTTCATCACCAACGGCAGTAGTTGACGAAAGGCGGCCCGCCCGACGCCTAGCGCAGGCCGGCCGTCTCCACGCTTCTTTGCGGGTCTCGCCCTGGGGGACCCGACCGGGCTAGTGGGTGAAATTCCCCGGCCCGACCTCGTCCAGGCTGGCGCAGCCGATCAGCGGCAGCGTGCGCCCCATGTCGTCCCTGAACATGGCCATCACCGCCTCCGGGCCCTTGTCCGGGCCAAGCGCGGCTATGGCGAACTGGAAGGCCCGGCCCAAGAGCACGAAGTCGGCGCCGGCCGCGATCGCCTTGACCGCGTCCTCGCCCGAGCGGATGCCCCCGTCGACGATCAGGGCCAGCCGGTCGCCCACCGCCGCCCGGATCGGCGCCAGCATCTCCACCGGCGCCGGGGATGAATCGAGCTGCCGCCCCCCGTGGTTGGAGACGATGATCCCGTCCGCCCCGACCTTCACCGCCTGGGCTGCGTCCTCCGGGTGCATCAGCCCTTTGATGACGAACTTCCGCGGCCACTTGGCGCGGAACCGCTCCATCATCGCCCAGTCGAGCCGGAGCGATTTGCCCTGGAAGGCGAGCGAGCGCGCCACGCTCTGGGTCGAGGCGCCCGGCGGGGCGTACTTCTCCATGTTGGCGAAGCGCGGCGCCCCGTGCATCAGGGTCGCCAGCGCCCACTCCGGGTGGGTGGCCACCTGCCAGGCGAAGGGGATCGACGGCTTCATGTCCGGGGTGAAGCGGTTGACCATGTCGCGCAGACGCTTGCCGGGGACGGGGATGTCCACCGTCACCACCAGGACCTCGGCCCCCGCAGCCTCGGTGCGGGCGATCAGGTCGTCGGCGATCTCCAGGTTCGAGCCGACGTAGAGCTGGAACCAGCCGGTCTCCGGCGCTGCCGCCATCGTGTCCTCGACCGAGGCGCAGGCGGCGGTGGAGAGGATGTAGGGGATGTTGGCCTTGGCGCAGGCCCGCGCCAGCCCGAGCTCCGCCCCCGGCCAGAACATGCCGGAAAAGCCGATGGGCGCCGCGCCGAAGGGCAGGCCATAGCGCCTGCCGAACAGGGTGCGGCCGAAGTCGACGGTCTCCACCCCCGCCAGCACGCGCGGCGTTAGCTTCATCCGCCGGAACGCCGCCTCGTTCTCCGCCAGCCCGGTCTCGGTCCCCGCCCCCCCGTCCAGGAAGTCGAAGGCGAACAGGGGCAGGCGCCGCCGGGCGCGCATCCGCATCTGGGGTATGGAGTGAAGGCCGCTCATGCGCGGACGGTTGCTCGAAACTTGGCCGCCAAGCAAGGTCGCGGACCGCGCCGAAAAGTGATTTATGACGGCGCCAATCATCAAGGGAGTGGGCGGGATGGCGGAAATCCGCAGCGTTGCGATCGTCGGGGCCGGCGCGATGGGCTGTTTCTTCGCCGCGCGCCTGGGCGAGGCGGGCGTCGATGTCACCGTGATCGACGTGGACGCTCCGCGGCTGGAAGCCATGGCCCGCGACGGGATCACCCTCACCGACGACTTCGGCGAGCGCACCGTTCGCATCGCGGCCGCCAAGGCCGAGGACCTCAAGGGCCCGGTCGACCTGATCATCCTCTACACCAAGGGCATGCACAGCGCCGCGGCCTGCGCCTCGGTCAAGCACCTGGCGGGCCCGGATACCTGGGCCATGTCCGCCCAGAACGGTCTCGGCAACGCCGAGATCCTGGCGTCCGTCTTCCCGCCGGATCGCGTCATCGTCGGCGCCACCGGCCTGCCCGCCGACCTGCAGGGCCCCACCCAGGTCTCCTCGCACGGCAATGGCCAGGTCTGGCTGAACGGCTTCAACCGCGCCGCCGACGCGGGCGCCGCGCCCGTCGCCGCCGTGCTTCAGAAGGGCCGCATCGACGCGGTGGTGGACCCCAAGGTTCAGGTGTCGATCTGGGAGAAGGTCGCCTTCAACGCCGCGCTCAACGCGCTGGGCGCCATCACGCTCCTGCCCAACGGCCCGCTCGACGTCCCCGCGGGCCGGGAAGTCGCCTTCGGCGTCATGGACGAGGCCGTCGCGGTCGCCCACGCCAAGGGCATCCCCGTCGACAAGGATCACATCAAGGAGCGGATCGAGTACGCCCTGGCCCACCACACGGCCCACAAGGCCTCCATGCTGCAGGACCGCCTGGCGGGCCGCCGCACCGAGATCGAGCAGATCAACGGCGCCATCGTCCGCGAGGCCCAGGCCGCGGGCCTCCAGGCGCCGATCAACGCCACCCTCGCCAACCTCATGCGCCTGATCGAGACCCACAAGACCGGCGCCGCCACGGCCTGACGAAAGACGAGAGCCCAATGGACATCATCGCCGCCCTTCAGGCCAAGCTCGGCACGGACACCGTGCAGGGCCCCGACACCGCCGACTTCCCGCGGCACGACCACGACTTCTTCGTCCACACGCCTGAGGACGTGAAGCTCCTGGGCGTCTGCTATCCGCGCACCACCGAGGACGTCTCGGTCATCCTCAAGGCCTGCAACGACGCCGGCATCAAGGTGCAGCCCCAGGGCGGCCTGACCGGCATGGCCGGCGCCGGCGTGCCCCTGGAGCCTTGCCTGGTCCTCTCCATGGAGCGGATGCGCACCATCGAGGAGCTCGACCTGTCGGCCTCGACCATGACCGTCCAGGCCGGGGTGGTGCTGGAGGCGGTGCAGACCGCGGCGGACGAGGCGGGCCTCTTCTTCCCGCTGGATCTCGGCGGGCGCGGCACGGCGCGGATCGGCGGCAACGCCTCCACCAACGCCGGCGGCAACCGGGTCCTGCGCTACGGCATGATGCGCGAGCTGATCCTGGGGGTTGAGGCGGTGCTGGCCGACGGCACCATCGTCTCGTCCCTCAACAAGATGCTGAAGAACAACGCCGGCTACGACACCAAGCACCTGTTCATCGGCTCGGAAGGCACGCTCGGCGTCATCACCCGCCTGGTCCTGCGCCTGTTCCCCAAGGCCCGCAGCGTCTCCACCGGCATCGTCGCCCTGAAGGACTACGCGGCGGTGCTGGACCTCCTCGGCCGCGCCAAGTCCGGCTTCGGCGGCACCCTGGCGGCCTTCGAGCTGATGTGGCCGGACTTCTATCGCCTCGGCACCACGGCCCTGGGCCGCACGCCCCCGATCCCCCACGGCCACGGCTGCTATGTGCTGATGGAGACCCTGGGCACCGATCCCGAATCCGATCTCGCCCGCTTCGAGGCCGTCATCGCCGAGGCCATCGAGGCCAATGTCGCCGAGGACGCGGTGATCGCCCAGTCCTCCAAGGAATCCACCGCCTTCTGGTCCATCCGCGACTCGCCGGGCGAATGGCCCAAGGTGTTCTGGCCGCAGATCGCCTTCGACGTCTCCATCCCCACCGGCCAGATCAACGACGCCAAGGAGGAGCTGCACAAGCGCCTCTTGGCCCGCTGGCCGGACGTTCGGGTGATCTTCTTCGGCCACATCGCCGACTCCAACCTGCACCTGTCGGTCAAGGTGGACGAGGACCCCATGCCGATCCTGGAGATCGACGAGGTGGTCTATTCCACCGTCGGCGAGTTCAAGGGCTCGATCTCGGCCGAGCACGGCATCGGCATCCTCAAGAAGGAGTTCCTGCACTATTCCCGCAGCCCCGCCGAACTCGCCCTGATGCGGACGTTGAAGCAGGCGCTGGACCCCAAGGGGATACTGAACCCGGGGAAGGTGATCTGAGGCGGGCTCCCTGGCCGGCCGCCCCTTGACGGGCGGAACGACACCTGTAGGTTTGATCTACGGGTGTAAATCCGATCGGGGCAACCCATGAAAGCCGGCGTCGTCTTCCTCGCTGTCGCGTGCTTGCTCGTGTCGTTCGCGGGGCCCGCGTCGGCCCAGGATGGGAAACCGACCAAGCCGCTCGATCCGGTGACGGCCATTCTCACCGCCTTCAAGACTTACGACATCGTCGCCCTGGGCGAGGGCAACCACGGGAACGAGCAGGGGGCGGCTTTCCGCCAGGCCCTGGTGCGTGATCCCCGGTTCGCGGCGACGGTGAACGACATCGTCATCGAAAGCGGCGCCGGCCAGCATCAAGCCGTGGCCGACCGCTACGTGAATGGCGAGGACGTCCCGGAGGGCGAACTGCGCAAGATCTGGCAGGACACCACCGCGCCGCAGGCGGTGTGGGATTCACCGATCTATGGCGACTTGCTCCGCGCCGTGCGGCAGATGAACGCCAAGCTCCCCAAAGGCCGGCGGATAAGAGTGCTGCTGGGGGACACACCGATCGATTGGGCCAAGATCGAATCGGGCGAGGCGCAATGGCGCCGCACGGATGAGTTCACCGTAGAAACGATTCAGCGCGAAGTCCTGGGCAAGAAGCGCAAGGCCCTCGTGGTCTACGGCGACCTGCATTTCCTCCGTATAGGTATGCCGGCGTTCGCGCCGACGGCGCCGAAGGAACCGCCTTCGATGGTTGCGTTGTTGGAGCGGGCCGGGGTCAAAGCTTTTTCCATTTGGACCTACACCGGTCAGGGTCGGCCCGACGATCAAGACTTGGACAAGCTGCAAGCCGATGTCGCCAGCTGGAAGGTCCCCAGTCTTGCCATGGTCCGTGGTACGACCTTGGGGCTCACCCACTTTGCCTTCTATTTCCCGGCAGGACTTGGCACGTTTTCAATGCGCCAGCCGGACGGGAGTATTCTACGTATCTCCGCTCCAGCGGGTCCGGGCCTGATGCAGGAGCAGTTCGACGCCGTCCTCTACCTCGGCCCGACGAAATCCATCACGTATTCTCGGCCGTCGGCCGCCCTGTGCGCTGATCCGGATTACGTCGCGATGCGCGTGAGGAGAATCGCCGTCATGGCGCCCCCACCGCCCCAGGCTGCGCCCACCGCGTCTGCCAAGGCCCAGCGCAGCGTTTCAGACGACATGATCGATGCCTTCAAGGCTCGGTGCCTGGCCCAGGCTCAGCGCTAACGACATAACGGCAGGCTTGGGACCTCCCGCCAAATCCGCTAACACGCCTGGTCCCTAGGAGCGGCGGCGGCGGATGATCACCGGTACGGTCTATGGCGTGATGCTGAACGTCGCGGGGGGCGTCGAGGCCCTCGGCGAGGCCGTCAACGCCGCGCCTTACAAGGCGCCGCCGGTGGCGCCGATCCTCTACATCAAGACCGCCAACACCTTTCTCGCCGACGGCGGGATGGTCGCCGTGCCCCCCGGCATGGACGAGCTGGAGGTCCAGCCGACCCTTGGCCTCGTCTTCGGCCGCACCGCCACCCGCGTCACCGAGGCCGAGGCGCTCGGCTATGTGGCCGCCGTGGTCCCCGCCATCGACGTCTGCGTCCCCCACGCCAGCCTCTACCGCCCCGCCGTCCGCCATCGCTGCCGGGACGGCTTCCTGCCCCTGGGCGCGGTGGTTCCCGTGCCTGCGGGGGCCAACGCCTTCGACATCCGCATTTCGATCAATGGCGAGGATCGCGGCGGTTTCTCCACCGCCGATCTGGCGCGTTCGATCCCCAGGCTGATCGCCGAGGTCACCGACTTCATGACGCTCTCGCCCGGCGACGTCCTGCTGGTCGGCCTATCCCACGCCAGCCCCCGCGCCCGCGCCGGTGACAAAGTGACTGCCAGGGTATCTGGCGCCGGCCAGGTCTCCGTCCGCCTGGAGGCCGAGCAATGAAGCGCGCGCGGGTCGCCTATGCGGGCGCGGTGTTCGACGCCTTCCCGCACGCGGATGGGCTGAAGCTCTCCGACGGCCGGATCGTCTCCGAGGACGCGGTGGTCTGGCTGCCGCCGGTGGCCAAGCCCGGGACCATCTTCGCCCTGGGCCTCAACTACGCCGACCACGCCAAGGAGCTGGCCTTCAAGGCGCCGGACGAACCGCTCGCCTTCCTGAAGGGGCCCAACACCCTGCTGGGCCACAAGGGCGTCACCCGCATGCCCGCGGGCGTCGTCCAGATGCACTACGAGTGCGAGCTGACGGCGGTGATCGGCAGGGGCGGCAAGCACATCGCCCGCGCCGACGCCCTGGCCCATGTCGCCGGCTACACCGTGGCCAACGACTATGCGATCCGCGAGTACCTGGAGAACTACTACCGCCCGAACCTGCGGGTGAAGAACCGCGACGGCTGCACGCCGCTCGGCCCCTGGCTGGTGGACGCCGCCGACATCGCCGACCCGATGAACCTGGCTCTCGAAACTCGGGTCAACGGCAAGGTCGTCCAGTCGGGCTCGACCGCCGACATGATCTTCGACGTCGCCTATCTGATCGAATATTTCTCCAGCTTCATGACGCTTTCGCCCGGGGACATGATCCTGACCGGCACCCCCGACGGGGTGGTCTATCTGAACTCCGGCGATGTGGTCGTGACCGAGATCAAGGACATCGGCGCGCTGCAGAATACCGTGCTCGCCGACGACGCCTATTACGCCCCGGCCTGAGCCCCCATGAGCCTCGCAGCATGAGCCTCTACGCCCTGCAGAAGATGATCTTCGAGCTGAACCGCAGCCCCCTGGTGCAGGAGCGGTTCAAGACCGACCTGCCGCGCCTGCTCGACGAGTTCGACCTCGATGAGGAGGAGCGCGGCGCCGTCGAGCGCCACGACATCGGCCTGCTCTATGTCCTCGGGGTCAACGGCCAGCTCCTGATGCATCTGTCCGCCCTGATCGGCCAGCCCTGGGCGGACTATCTCCAGGCCATGCGAGACGGCGTCGCGAAACACGGCCCGGTCCGCGCCGGCGTCTACGCCATGACCACGGCCCTCGACGAGAAGGTGGCCGGCCTATGAGCCTCGTTTTCGCCGGCGTCTCCAGCCACGCTCCCGGCATCACCGGCCGGTCGCACCTCGCCCCCGACGCCGCCCACCGCGACGAATTCTACGCCGCCTACCGCCGCATGGGCGAGGCGATGATGGCGACCAGGCCCGACGCGGTGATCATCGTCGCGGCTGAGCATTTCGCCAATTTCTTCATGAACAACATGCCGGCCTACGCCGTCGGCATGGCCGATCACTACGAGGGGCCGATCGAGGACCCGGCCTGGCTCGGCATCCCCAAGACCCGCATCCCCGGCGCCGCCGAACTCTCCAAGCGGATCATCACCGAGATCCTGCAAAGCACCGACGTGGCCTACGCCGAGGAGTGGAAGTTCGACCACGGCGTCATGGTGCCCTTGAGCTTCCTGACGCCGAAGTTCGACACCCCCGTCATCCCGGTGAACATCAACTGCCAGGGCCCGCCTCTGACGCCCCTGCACCGCGCCTGGGCCTTCGGCGAGGCCCTGCGCCGGGCCTGCGATTCCGTGCCCGAGCGCATCGCTGTTGTCGGCACGGGCGGCATCTCCCACTGGCCCGCCACCCCGGACTCCGGGAAGATCAACGAGCCCTGGGACCGGGACTTCCTCGACCGCTGGTCGCGCAACGACCGGGCGGCGCTCCTGAACTACAACGACGTCGACATCTACCGCGAGGCCGGCCAGGGCGGGTTCGAGATCCGCACCTTCCTTGCCGTCGCCGCCGCCGCCCGCGGCCAGGGCCACGTGTGGTTCTACACCGCCGCTATTCCCATCTTCGCCGTCGGCTGTACGGTGGGGGTGATGGACGTGGCTTAGAGAGGGCCGACGATGCCGCACGTCGTGGTCGAGTACTCCGCCAACATCAGGGGCGAGGCCGATATCCCGGGCCTGCTCTGGCGTATCCAGAAAACCATCCTTGAGGTCGGGGGCGGCGACTTCCCCGTCGCGGCCCTGCGCCTCCGCGCCCGCGAGTACGAGGACTATGTGATCGCCGACGGCGAACCTGAATACGCCTTCGTCTGCATCAATGTCCGCGTCGCCAAGGGCCGCCCGGAGGAGCTCAAGAAGAGGACCTTCGACGCCGTCTTCGCCGCGGTGAAGGACCACCTCAAGCCGGTCTACGACAGCCGGGTCATGGGCCTGTCCATGGACGTGGAGGAGTTCGGCGAGCGCCTCGCCTACAAGGCCAGCCGCCTGCACGAGAAGTTCGGCACCACCCCCTTCGCCAAGGCGGCCTCGTGAAGCTCCGGCCGCTGTCCCCTCTCCCCCTGCGGGAAAGGACCGGGCCCGTCGCACAGCGATGGGAAGGCGTGGGGTCGCTCATTCCGCTCCGATGCGTCGGCGCGAGCCCGATTCCGGCAGTCTTCGTCCGCCGACCTCTCCCGCAAGGGGAGCGGTGAGATGGCGCTGGACCAGGCGACCGTCCAGGCCCTCGCCGCGCGCCTCGACCACGCGGAGAAGACCCGCACCCAGACCCATCAGTTCAGCCTTGAGCATCCCGCCATGGGCGTCGAGGACGCCTATGCGATCCAGCGCGCCTGGGTGGCGATGAAGATGGCGGAGGGCCGCACCCTGATCGGGCACAAGATCGGCCTGACCTCCAAGGCAATGCAGCGCTTCTCCAACATCGACGAGCCCGACTACGGCGCCCTCCTGTCGGACATGTTCTTCGAGGAGGGGAGCGAGATCCCCGCCGGCCGCTTCATCGAGCCCCGCGTCGAGGTCGAGCTGGCCTTCGTGCTGAAGCGCCGGCTGGAGGGCCCCAACTGCACCCTCGACGACGTGCTGGCGGCGGTCGACTACATCACCCCGGCCATCGAGATCATCGACGCCCGCATTCAGCGGCTGGATCCCGAGACCAAGGTCACCCGCAAGGTGTTCGACACCATCTCCGACAACGCCGCCAACGCCGGCGTGGTGCTGGGCGGCAAGCGCTTCCGGCCCGGCGACCTCGACATGCGCTGGGTCCCCGGCCTGCTCTACAAGAACGGGGCGATCGAGGATTCCGGCGTCGCCGCCGCCGTCCTCGACCACCCCGCCAACGGCCCGGCCTGGCTGGCCAACAAGCTGCATCCGCACGGGGTCACGCTGGAGCCCGGCCAGGTGATCCTGGGCGGCTCCTTCACCTCGCCCATCCCCGCCGCCGCGGGCGACGAGTTCAACATCGACTACGGCCCCCTCGGGGTCGTGTCGTTCAGGTGGGTCTAGAGATGCCGGCGCCGACCAACCCCTTCAAGGCCGCGCTCAAGGCCGGCAAGCCGCAGATCGGCCTGTGGGTCGGGCTCGCCAATCCCTACACCGCCGAGATCGTCGCGGGCGCGGGCTTCGACTGGCTGCTGATCGACGCCGAGCATGGGCCCAACGACGTCCGCTCCCTCCTGGCCCAGCTCCAGGCGGTCGCCCCCTATCCCTCGCACCCGGTGGCCCGTCCGCCGGTAGGCGAGGCGGCCCTCATCAAGCAGTACCTCGACGTCGGGGCTCAGACCCTGCTGATCCCCATGGTCGAGACCGCCGAACAGGCCGCCGAGCTGGTGCGCGCGGTCCGCTATCCGCCGCAGGGTATCCGCGGCGTCGGCTCCGCCCTGGCCCGCGCCGCCCGCTGGGGCGCCACGGAGGGCTACCTCAAGACCGCCAACGACGAGGTCTGCCTCTTGGTGCAGGTGGAGAACGCGAAGGGGATCGAGAACCTCGACGCCATCGCCGCCGTCGATGGCGTGGATGGGGTCTTCATCGGCCCGTCCGACCTCGCCGCCAGCCTCGGCTACATCGGCGACGCGGGCCGTTCCGAGGTGCAGACGGTGATCGACGACGCGATTCCTCGCATCCTCGCCGCCGGCAAGGCGCCGGGCATACTGATGGTCGATCCGGTCAGGGCGAGGCGCTACGTCGAGATGGGCTGCCTGTTCGTGGCCGTGGGCATCGACACGGCCATCCTGTCGGGTGGCGCGCGAGCCCTTGCGGCCAGCTACCGCTAGCGGTTCAAGGCCCAGATCGCCCCGTTCAGCACGGCCGCGAAACTGACCCAGGCCCAATAGGGCAGCATCAGCGCCGCCGCGATCCTGTCGCGCTCCAGGAAGACCAGGGCCGTCGCGGCGATGGCCAGCCACAGCAGCAGGATTTCCAGCAGGGCGAGGCCCGGCAGCTTCAGCCCGAAAAACAGGAACGACCAGATCAGGTTGAGGATCAGCTGGCCGCCGTAGAGGGCCAGCTCCTTGTCCACCCCGGCTTTCTTCCAGACCCGCCAGGCGGCCACCGCCATCATCACGTAAAGGGTCGTCCACACGGGGCCGAACAGCCAGTTGGGCGGACTGAAGGTTGGCTTGGCCAGGCCCGCGTACCAGTCGCCGACGCTGGTGGCGGTGACGAGGCCGCCGGCCACGGCGACGAAGGCGCTGGCGCCCAGCAACGCGGCGAGGGCCAGCAACTCATTCCCGCGCCTTTTCGGCGCGGTCCTGTCGCTCTTCACCCTGGCCTCCCGTTGTTCCCCACGCAGATGCAACGGCTGAACGGGGGCGATCGTTGCGCGCGCCGGCTTTGCGGTCAAAGGTGGCGACGGGGCCCCGGCCCCGCCGGGGCTTGATCCCCGCTTCAAACTGAACTGCAATAACCTGAGCGACCGCGTCCGTCAGAGGCCCGGCGAGCTCGAGGGCTGGAGACGCGTATGGGTCGGGTTCAAGGCAAGGTCGCGCTGGTCACCGGCGGGGCCGGCGGGCTGGGCGCCGCCACGGTGCGGATGCTGGCGCGCGAGGGCGCTCGCGTTGCCGTCTGCGACCTCGCCGACGAAGCGGGCGAGGCCCTGGCGAAGGAGGTCGGCGGCGACTACCACCGCCTCGACGTCTCCAGCGAGGCCGCCTGGAAATCGGTGGTTGAGACCGTGGTCGCCAAGCACGGGGCCATCGACGTTCTGGTCAACCTTGCGGGCATCGAGGGCGACATCTCCGCCTCTTCGCCCGAAACCACCAGCCTCGCCGAATGGCGCAAGGTCATGGCGGTGAACCTCGACGGGACCTTCCTCGGCTGCCGGGAGATCCTTCCCGTCATGAAGCGCAAGGGCGCCGGCTCGATCGTCAATGTCTCGTCGATCGTGTCCACCTTCGCCACGCCCCAGACCACGGCCTACGGCGCTTCCAAGGCGGCTGTGGCCCAGCTCACCAAGACCCTGGCCATCTGGGGCGCCAAGGACGGAAACCGTATCCGCGCCAACTCGGTGCACCCCGGCATCATCAAGACCCGGATGGTGGATTCGATCTTCGACGGCTTCACCAAGCTCTTCAACACGTCGCGCGAAGCTCTCGAGGAGACGTCCGCCCAGTCCATTCCGCTCGGCGCCTTCGGCGAGCCCGATGACGTGGCCTACCTGATCCTCTATCTCGCGTCCGACGAGTCCAGGTACGTGACCGGCTCGGAAATGATGATCGACGGCGGCTGGCGCCTGACCGACGCCCGCTGAACCCAAGAAGCTGGAGAACCGCCAATGAGAGCCGCCGTCTTCAAGGGCCTGCACCAGCCCCTCGTGGTCGAGACCATCGAGGACCCGACCCCCGGCGCGGGGGAAATCGTGCTGAAGGTCTGCCGCTGCGGCATCTGTGGATCGGACCTGCACATTACCGAGGACCCGATCTTCGGCGTGCCCCCTGGCGTGGTGCTGGGCCATGAATACGCCGGCGAAGTCGTCGCCATCGGACGCGACGTAACCACGGTGAAGGTCGGCGATCACGTGGCGGCCGTACCCCTGGAGAGCTGCGGCAAATGCGGGTTCTGCCTGGCCGGCGACCCGGCCGGCTGCGCCCAGCTTTCGGTGGGCGGGGGCGGCTACGGCCAGTATTCGCGCATCTCGGAGCGGCAGGCGGTGCGGATGCCCCTGGGCGTCTCCTTCGAGGACGGCGCCCTGATCGAGCCGCTCGCCGTGGGGCTGCATGGGATCAACATCGCGAACATGCGTTCGGGCGCGCGGGTGCTGGTGATCGGCGCCGGGCCCATCGGCCTCGCCGCCGCCTTCTGGGCCAGGCGCATGGGCGCGGGAAAGATCGCCGTGACCGCCTCCTCCAACCGCCGGGCGAACCTGGCCATGGAGATGGGCGCCACCCACTTCGTCGCCCCTTCCGACGAGGACCCGGTCGAGGCCGTGAACCGCGCCCTCGGCGGACCCCCCGAATACGTCTTCGAATGCGTCGGCAAGGAGGGGCTGATCCAGCGCTCCATCGACCACGTGGGCAAGCGCGGCAAGGTGGTCGTCGTGGGCCTCTGCACCACCATGGACAGCTTCAGCCCCTTCGCCATGATCCATAAGGAGGCGACCATCGTCCCGTCGGCCTTCTACGACATCCGCGACTTCCAGACGGCCCTCGACGTGCTGGAGTCCGGCGTCACCGCCCCGAACCTGATGATCACCGAGACCGTCGACCTGGAGGCCATGCCCCCCGCCTTCGAGGCCCTGAAGGAGCGCACCACCCAGTGCAAGACCATGGTCAATCCCTGGGCCTGACATGCCGCTGACAGTCATGGAGACGGAGCGTCTGCGGCTGCGCTCGCGCACCGTCGACGACGTCGAGCCGATCGTGGCCATGGACCTCGATCCTCTGGTGCGCCGCTACATGGGCCCGCCGCTGGACCCCGAGGCGCACCGGGCGGAGGTGAAGCGCCGCATCCTCGCCGGCATCGGGCCGTGGGCGGTGGAGTGGAAGGACCGGCCGGGGATTCTGGGCCTGTGCGGTCTCAGCGAGTTCGACGGCCTGCCCTTCGGCCAGATCGGCTGGCGCTTCACCTCGGCCTCCTGGGGGCAGGGGGTCGGCACGGAGGCGGCCCGCGCCGTGCTGGACCACTCTTTCGCCGAGATGGGGATCGACCTCGTCACCACCCTGGTCCACCCCGACAATATCGCCTCGATCCGGGTGGCCGAGAAGATCGGCATGAAGCGCGACGGCTTCGCCGAGTTCAGGGGCGTCCGGCAAATCTTCTTCAGCGCCGACGCCGGTGATAGGCGTTGCTGAGACAACAATAACGAGGAGCGTACCCGTGGAGTTCGGCCTGTTCGCCATGCCTTCCCATCCGCCCGAGCGCGACCTGCGCGAAGGGTTCGAATGGGATCTCCAGGTCCTGCGCTGGCTGGACGAGCTGGGCTATTCCGAAGCCTGGGTCGGCGAGCACCACACCGTCGCCTGGGAGCCCAATCCCGCCCCCGACATCCTGATCGCCCGCGCCTTCGCAGAAACGAAAAACATCCGCCTCGGCCCCGGCGGCTTCCTCCTGCCCTTCCACCATCCGGCCGCCCTGGCCAACCGCGCGAGCCTGCTCGACCACCTCTCGGGCGGGCGGCTGAACTTCGGGGTGGCGGCCAGCTCCATCCCTACCGACCAGAAAATGTTCGGCGTGCCGCTGTCCGAGACCCGCGACCGGATGCGCGAGTCCCTCGACATGATCATCCGCCTCTGGACCGCCGACGAGCCCTTCGTGCAGGAGGGCAGGTTCTGGACGATCTCCCGCCCCGAGGAAGAGTACGTCGTCTTCGCCCCCTACCTGAAGCCTTTGCAGAAGCCGCATCCGCCGATCGGCATCTCCGGCCTCAGCCCCAAGTCCGATACCCTGCGCTGGGCCGGGGAGAAGGGCTTCATCCCCATGAGCCTGAACCTCAACGCCAGCTATCTGTCCGGCCACTGGGAGACGGTGGAGGCGGGCGCGGCTTCGGCCGGCCGCGTCGCCAAACGCTCCGACTGGCGCATGGTGCGGGAGGTGCTGGTGGCCGACACCGACGAGGAGGCGTGGAAGCTGGCCATCGAGGGGACGATGGGGCGGATGACGGTCGATTACAGCCTGCGTCTCATCAACCACTTCAAGGCGCTGGACTTCCTGAAGCATGATCGGTCGGTGGCGGATAGCGACGTTACCATTGAGTACCTGGCGCGAACGAGTTGGTTGATCGGGTCGCCGGAGACGGTGGCGCGGAAGATCGAGGAGTTGTACGAGCAGGTCGGGGGCTTCGGCACGCTGCTGGCCCTCGGCTTTGATTATGCTGATAATCCAAAGGCTTGGCGTCACTCGCTGGAGCTGCTGGCGAACGAGGTGAAGCCTCGGGTCGCCCATCTGAGGGCCTGATCATGCGCATAGAACCGAGCCGGGCCGACGAGACCGACCGCGACGATCCGGTGGTGCAGGCGGTGCTGAAGCGCCGCGGCGGGACCCTGATCGAACTCGATCGGGCGCTGCTGAAGAGCTACCCCCTGGCCTCGGGCTGGAACACCTTCATCGGCCAGGTGCGCAACGGCCTGGCTCTCGACGGCAGGTACCGCGAGCTGGCCATGTGCGCGGTCGCGGTGATCAACGGCGCCGAATACGAATATGTGCAGCACGCGCCCCACTTCCTGAAGGCGGGCGGGACGCAGGCGCAGATCGACGCCGTCCGCGATCCGGACGCCGCCGCGAAGAACGAGGCGCTCTTCGACGCCGCCGACCGGGCGGTGCTGGCCCTGACCATCGCCATGACGCGGGACGTGAAGGTCTCCGACGCGGTCTATGCGGCGGTAAAGTCGGCATTGCCGGACGAACAGCAGGTGGTCGAGCTGGTCGGGGTGATCGCCGCCTACAACATGGTCTCGCGCTTCCTGGTGGCGCTGGAGATCCATGCATGAGTATTCCCGCCATCGACGACGATGTGTTCGACGCCGCTTCGGTGCTGAACGCCCGGGCGGTGGACGACCGGCTGCGCGAGCTTTCTCCCGTGGTCTGGCTCAGCAGGGAGAACATCGCCGTCCTTGGCCGCTGGGAGCATGTGTCCGAGGGGCTGCGCGACTGGGAGAGCTTCTCCAACACCTCTCGGCCCTGGCACGACCCCAACTCGGTGCGGCCCGAAATCCTGCTGACCGACGATCCGCCCAAGCACACCCCGGTCAGGGCCATCCTGCAGACCGCCCTGTCGCCGCGGGCGCTGAAGGTGATGGACGAGCACTTCCAGGCCATCGCCAAGGAACAGGTCGCGGCGCTGATGGCCCGCGAGGGCGAGGTGATCGACGCGGTGGCCGACATCTCCGCCCCCTTCGTGCACAAGGTCCTGCCCGACGTGATCGGCATGCCCGACAAGGGCCGCGAGCAGATGAGCGCTTTCGGCCACGCGGTCTGGGCCACCATGGGGCCGATGAACGACCTCTTCGCCGAGGCCATGGAGGGCGCCGAACCCCTGCTGGAATGGGCCGCCTGGGCGTGCTCGCGCGAGCAGATCAACCCCGACAGCCTCGGCATGCAGATGTACCTGGCCGCCGACCGGGGCGAGATCAGCGAGGTCGAGGCCCACCTCCTGGTCATGACCATCCTGTCGGCGGGGGCGGACACCACGGTCATCACCATGGCCAACTTGATCCGCGCCTTCTGTGAGTTCCCCGACCAGTGGCAGGCGCTGCGGGCCGAGCCCAAGCTGCTGCGCAACGCCTTCGACGAGGCCCTGCGGTGGGATTCGCCCTCGCGGCTGGCCGGGCGGATCGCCATGAAGGACATCGAGATCGACGGGATCACCATCCCCGAGGGCACGCGCTGCGGCCTGCTCTTCGCCGCCGCCAACCGCGATCCGAGGAAGTGGACCGACCCGGAAGCGTTCGACATCAAGCGCGATCTGCGCGGCCACGTCGGCTGGGGCTACGGCATCCACTCCTGCGTCGGGCGCACCCTGGCCCAGCTCGAGGCCGACGCCCTCTTCAACGCCCTGATCGAAAAGGTCGACCGCTTCGAGGCGGCGGGCGAGCCGGAGTGGTGGATGACCACCATCGGCCACGGCCCAGCCAAACTCCCCATCCGTTTTCACGCGGCGTCCCGATGAGCTCCGACACCTACGAGATCTTCGCCATAAAATACGGCCACCATCCCCGGAAGGCCTCGGAGAACTTCCTGGGCGGGGACCCGCACGACGATCCCATGCCGCTGGACTACTTCGTCTGGGCGGTGCGCAACGAGGAGAGGACCATCGTCCTCGACACCGGCTTCGATCCCGACGTGGCGATTCGGCGGGGCCGCCAGACCACGCGGCCGATCCCGGAAGGGCTGGCGGCGGTGGGCATCGACGTGGCCAGCGTCACCGACGTCGTGATCTCCCACATGCACTACGACCACGCCGGCAATGTGCCGATCTTCCCGGCCGCCAAGTTCCACATCCAGGACGCCGAGATGGCCTTCTGCACCGGGCGCTGCATGTGCCATCCGGTGATGCGCTATCCCTTCGAGGCGCAGGACGTCCAGGCGGTGGTGGGCAAGGTGTTCGAGGGCCGGGTGGCCTTCCACGAGGGCGAGGCGGAGCTGGCGCCGGGGATCACCCTGCACAAGCTCGGCGGCCACACCAAGGGGCTGCAGGTGATGCGGGTGAAGACGCAGCGGGGCCATGTGGTCCTGGCGTCCGACGCGGCGCACCTCTACGCCAACCTCGACCGCAACCACCCCTTCCCGGTGGTGGTGGACGTGGACGACTACCTGGAGGGACTGGCCACGGTGCGAAAGCTCGCGACCTCGCGGGCCCATATCGTGCCCGGCCACGACCCCCTGGTGCTGAAGCAGTATCCGGCGGCGCGCAACGGCGTCGCAGACATCGTGCGGCTCGATCTGGAGCCGTCCTGACCGCTCGCAACAAGGGGGAGACCACCATCATGCGTCACCTGATCGCCGCCGCGACCGCCGCCGCCGCCCTGGCCGTGGCGGGAACCGCCGACGCCGCCTGGATCGGCAGCTGGGGCGCCTCACCCGAGCCGCCGACCGTCGCCACGCCCGGTGTCGCCCCCACCGGGCGCTTTAGGGCCAGCCCCAGCTTCGAGAACCAGACCGTCCGCCAGATCGTCCGCGTCTCGGCGGGCGGCAAGCAGGTCAGGGTGCGCCTGACCAACGCCTTCGGGACCAAGCGCCTGCGCATCGGGGCGGCCACCATCGGCGTCTCCGACGGCAAGGGCGGGGTGGTCCCCGGCACCGCCCGCATCATCACCTTCGGGATGGGGTCGAGCCGAGCCGTGATCCCGGCGGGAGCGCCGCTGGTCTCCGACCCGGTGGACATGGCGGTCGCGCCGCTGGCGAGCCTGGCCATCAGCCTCTACCTGCCCGACGCCACCGGCCCCTGCACCTGCCACTCCACCGGGATGCAGAACGCCTATGTGGCGACCGGCGACCACACCGCCGACGCCGTCATGCCCGCCGACGCCACGACCATCGGCGCGCGCACCTTCCTCTCCGGGGTCGAGGTGGACGCCGCCCCCGGCGCCAAGGTGATCGTGGCCCTGGGGGATTCCATCACCGACGGGGTGGGCTCCACTTCGGGTGCGAACAAGCGCTGGCCGGACCTGCTGGCCGACCGCCTGGCCAAGGTCCGCGGGAGCTTCGCGGTGGTGAACCACGGCATCAGCGGCAACCGGGTGCTGAACCCGCAGGCCGCCGAGCCGGCCCTGGCCCGCTTCGACCGCGACGTGCTGAGCGTCCCCGGCGTCACCCATGTGATCGTGTTCGAGGGGGTCAACGACCTCGGCCGCTCGGTGGACGTGGCCTCCAACGCGACCCTGTTCGGCCCGCCCGACCGGCTCTCCGCGGACGACATGATCGCCGGCTACCGGCAGCTGATCGCCCGCGCCCATGCGGCGGGGCTCAAGATCATCGGCGCCACCATCGCCCCCTACCAGGGGGCCAGCTACTGGCAGCCGGAGGGCGAGTTCAAGCGCGAGCAGATCAACAACTGGATCCGCACCTGGGGCGAGTTCGACGGGGTGATCGACTTCGACGCCGCCTTCCGCGACCCCGCCAAGCCCACCCAGATGAAGGACGGCTTCCACGCCGGCGACCACCTGCACGGCAGCGACGCGGGCTACCAGGCCGCGGCGGATGCGATCGACCTGGGGCTGTTCACGAAGTGACGCGGGCGGGGAGGTTGGGTAGGAAGTGCGGCGGAATGCCGGTCCCCCTCACCCTCCCATTGCTGCGCAATGGGCCCCTCCCTCTCCCCACCGGGGAGAGGGAGGGGCCCGCGCGCATCAGCGCGTGGGAGGGTGAGGGGGACTGGCATGGGACTGCAGTTTCGCTGCAGCCCGCGCTTTGAAAAAACCTGGGTCCCGGCTTTCGCCGGGATGAGCGGAATAATTGAGGGACGGGTATCGAATGGGCGAGCATATCGGGTTCATCGGGGTCGGGCGCATGGGCGGGGCCATGGCGGGGCGGCTCTTGGATGCGGGCCATACCCTGACCGTGTTCGACGTCAGCGAGGAGGCGCTGCGGCCCCTCATCGAGCGCGGCGCGACGCGGGCCGCCACGCCCAAGGCGGTGGCCGATGCGGCCGAGTTGGTGTTCGCCAGCGTGCCCACCCCGCCGATCCTGCAGGCCACGGCGCTGGGCGCCGACGGGGTGATCCACGGCTCCAAGATCAAGACCTTCATCGACCTCTCCACCACGGGCCCCAAGGTCTCGGCCGCCGTCGCCAAGGCGCTCGGCGAGAAGGGGATCGAGGGCCTGGACGCCCCCGTCTCCGGCGGGGTGAAGGGGGCCCAGGACGGGACCCTGGCCATCATGGTCGCCGGCTGCGGCGAGAACCGCTTCGAGGCCCTGCGCCCCGTCATCGGCATCCTGGGCAAGCTGTTCCACATGGGCGAGACCCCCGGCGCGGGCCAGACCATGAAGCTCGCCAACAACCTGATCGCCGCCTGCGCCATCGCCATCACCGCCGAGGGCATGGCCTTCGGCATCAAGGCCGGCCTCGACCCGAAGCAGATGATCGAGATCCTCAACGTCTCCTCGGGGATGAACACCGCGACCCGGGACAAGTGGCCCCGCTCGGTCCTGCCGCGCACCTTCGACTTCGGCTTCGCCACCGCCCTGTCGTTCAAGGACGTTCGCCTGTGCCTGGAGGAGGCCGAGGCCATGGGGGTGCCGATGGTGGTCGGCTCGGCCGTGCGCCAGATGCTGTCGATCACCAACCAGATGTACGGCCCAGACAGCGACTTCACCGCCATGGCCAAGGTGGTCGAGACCTGGGCCGGGGTGGAGCCGGAACCGGTGAAATAGCCAAAACCCGCTCATCCCGGCGAAAGCCGGGACCCAGGTTTTTTAGACCTCTCAGTTTGCGCGGTGCGAGGCGGGTGTCTGGAACGGCCGAGGCCGAGCGGATCAACGAACACAAAAAGCCTGGGTCCCGGCTTTCGCCGGGATGAGCGGAATTAAAGAAAGAACGGAAAGGGACACTTACATGAGCAAGGAAATCTACGACCGCGGCCTGGCGATCCGGAAGTCGGTGCTGGGCGCCGAATATGTCGACAAGGCCCTGAGCAACGCCGACGAGTTCACCCAGCCGCTGCAGGACCTGGTCACCGAATATTGCTGGGGCTGGGCCTGGGGCCGCGAGGAGCTGTCCAAGCGCGACCGCTCGATGATCAACCTGGCCATGATCTCGATCCTGAACCGCCAGCACGAGCTGAAGGTCCACGTGAAGGGCGCCATCCGCAACGGCCTGACCAAGACCGAAATCCGCGAAGTCCTGCTGCAGGTCGGCATCTACGGCGGCATCCCCTGCGCGGTGGACAGCTTCCGCGTGGCCAAGGAAGCCTTGGCGGAGCTGGACGCGGAGACGAAGTAGAGCCCACCCCTTTTCCCGCTCATCCCGGCGGAAGCCGGGACCCAGGTTTTTTAGGCGGACGCCTGCCCGGATTTCCCGGGGTGCAGGCGCTCACGGAGGTCTCGCTGATTTTCGTGTTTTTCGTGGCCAAAACCTGGGTCCCGGCTTCCGCCGGGATGAGCGGATTATAGGGCCCTACGGCTCCATCCAGTTCGCCCTGATCGCCGCCGCCGCATCCGCCGAGCGCATGTATCGCACCCACCGCGCCGCGCCGTCGGCGTTGCGGACCCTGGCGAGGATGGCGGCGCTCATGACGATCTTGTTGGTGAGGGCGGGGGGCAGGGGCTCCAGGAAGGTCAGGCCGGGGACGACCTTGAGCTCGGCGGTCTGGTTGAGGGCGAGGTCGGCCTTGCCCTCGGCTGCCGCGTCCCCCGCGGCGCGGCCGCCGTCGGTGAGCGCGAGCCTGGGCTTCAGGGGCTCGGTCAGGCCCCAGCCCCGGAACAGGTCCGCCAGGTAATTGCCGCCGAGGCTGCCCTTGGCCGGGTCCGGGTAGGCGACCCGGGGCGCGGCGAGGAGGGCGCGCTTCAGGGCCTCGTCGGTGGCCACGTCGGGGCGGCGCGCGCCGGCGGGGACGACCACGGCGATGGACGAGCGGGCGATGTCGACGATGCTGCCCGGCCGGACCAGGCCCCGGGCCGCGAGGCGCTCCAGCATCTGGCGCGAGCCGACCACCACGTCCGCGGGCGCGCCCGACGCCGCCAGGGCTTCGGTCGCCGCCGCGCCCTGGGAGGTGAAGGCCAGGCGGTCCTGGCCGCGCGCCTCGAAGCCGGCCTGCATGGCGTCGAGGGCCGGGCGGATGTTGAGGGTGCTGACGACGGCGACCTCGGCGGCGCGGGCGGGCGCCGCGAGGGCGCTGAGGATCGCGACGACGGCGAGGGCCTGTTTGAGCGCCATGAGAGGCTTCCGGGATGAGCGGATTATAGAGACCGGAAAGACCCTATCGGGCGGTCAGCGACATGTCCCCCTTCGGCGGCTTCAAGCGCTCAGCCTTGGGCCGCGAGAACGGCCTAGCCGAACAAGAACGGGATACGCCTCGCTTACAGTAGAGTAACTGATACGTTCGTCAGGGATATGCGCCATGTTGATAGCGTCATCGAGTAAAGCGTTGGGTCCAAGCTGGGACATTGTACGCGCAACGATGTTATTTCGGCCGCGGCGAAGCTCAATTTCCCACATCGGATCCGGTCGGAACACGCGATCCGTCGTAGCCTTTTCGCGCATTGCAATTGCGACGGCTCCCAAAACCAGTCCACCCGAACTAACGTCCAGTGGAATCCCGTTTACGGTTGCCATTGGGCCCAACCTTTCACCAGAGGGGCGGCATTACCCGCCCTGCTGAATATTCCCAAGGAGCCTCCCCCATGACCCAGGTCGCTTACGACTTCTCCGGTAAGACGGCCTTCATCACGGGCGGGGCGTCCGGCATTGGCCGGGCCTGCGCCCTGGCCTTTGCGGAAGCTGGGGCCAATGTGGTGGTCGCGGACATCGCGGTCGCGGACGCCGCCGCCTATGAAGCCGAGATGGTCGCCGCCGGGGCGCCTGCCGCCGTCTTCACCGTCGCCGACGTGCGGGACGAGACGGCGGTCGAGGCTGCCGTGGCCCTGGCGGCCGGGCGGTTCGGGCGCATCGACTTCGCCCTCAACAACGCCGGGGTGGAGGGGCCTTACGGCCCCATCCACGAGCTGGCGGCCGAGGACTTCGACCGCCTGGTCTCCATCAACCTGAGGGGCGTCTTCCTGGGGGTGAAGCACGAGGTCCGCCACATGCTGGGCCACGGAGGGGGCGTGATCGTCAACACCTCCTCGACCGCCGGGGTGAGGGCCATCCCCAACGTGGCCATCTATTCGGCGACCAAGCACGGCATCGTCGGCCTGACCAAGGCCGCGGCGGCCGAGCTGGCGCCTTCGGGCATCCGCATCAACGCCGTCGCCCCAGGCCCCGTCGCCACGGGCCTGCTCTCGCGCATGATCGAGGGCCACGTGCCCCTGGAGGCCATAGCCCAGGCCGTGCCGCTGGGGCGCATCTCCGACCCGTCCGAGATCGCCGCCGCGGTGCTGTGGCTGTGCTCGGACGCCTCCGGCTTCGTCACCGGCGCGGTGCTGGTCGCCGACGGCGGGCTGACGCTCTGAGGCTTAGCCGGCTTCCGGCTCCACGATGATCATCACCAGGGGCTCGGCGGTGATCATCCCGCCGTAGTCGGTGATACGCCCCTGTGAGACCACGCGGCCGCGGGCGTCCACCTGGGCGGCGATGAACCTGGCCCGCTTCAGGAGATCGACGGGGGAGCGGCCCGCCGCCTGTGTGCGGGCGCAGGGGGCGGTGATGGTGATCGCCTGGCCGGGCGTGAAGCTCGAGCCTTCGAACACCGAGCCGACCTCGCCGCTGATGCGGCAGAGGCCCGGCAGGGCGGCGGGGGCGGCGACGCCGGTGACGGCGAGGCTCACCACATTGACCGGGGGCGGGGCCGTCGCGGCGACGGCGGCGTGGCCCGGCGGCAGCGCGAGGGCGCCGAGGGCGAACAGGGCAGGGAGCAGGGCAGGGGCGGCTTTCATGGCGATCCTCCTCTTTTCGGCCGGGGGACGGCGATGTCGTACGCGCCGAAAACGACCGACGCGCCCCACGGTTCCGCTTGAAGGTTTCGCTTTGGGGACGCCTCGAATTGGGGACACGAAAAAGGCCCGCCGCACCGCGACGGGCCTTGGCCGTTGAGGCGCTCCAGCCTCAGATGATGTCGCCGAAGGCCATGTCCACCACGCCGGTGATCTGGACGATGGCGGTGATGCCCGTCCCGTTGCCGTCGTAGGCGAGGTAGCCGTTCCCGGCGAAGACGCCGAAGTAGTACTTCACCGTGCCGTTGAGCGCCGCGTCGGCGGCGGCGCTGAAGGCGGCCAGGCTGCCGGCCGCCACCAGGTTCTCCTGGTAGTTGCCGACCGAGCCCGCGGTGGAGAAGTCGAGCTTGTCCACCGCCGAGCCGAAGCCGCCCGAGATGATGTCGGTGACGGTGGTCAGGACGACGTCGGTGTCGGCGTCCACGTTGCTGAACACATAGGTGTCCAGACCGGCGCCGCCGTTGAGGGTGTCGACGCCGGCGCCCCCGTTCAGGGTGTCGGCCGCCGCGCCGCCGGTGAAGGTGTCCGCGCCGGTCCCGCCCGTGAGGGTGATCGCCACGGTGAAGGCGGTGGCGTCGGCGGTGACGCCGCCGTTGCCGCTATTGGTCACCCCGCGGATGCCGGCGGTCTGGGCGGCGGCGCCCAGGGTCACGTTGGAGGCCGCGGCGGTCAGGTCCAGGGTCTCGACCCCGCTGACGCCGGCGAAGGCCGCGTCGGCCAGGACGCCGGCCACCTGCAGGATGTCCTGCCCCAGGCCGGAATTGATGGTGTCGCCCCCGGTCAGGTTGATGCCCATGATGATGAGGTCGGCGCCCACGCCGGTGGTGATGGTGTCGAGGCCGGCCCCGGTGGTGACCCGGTTGGCGCCGTCGCCGGCGCTGATGCTGTCGTTGCCCGCGCCGGTGACGATGATGTCGACGCCCGAGCCGCTGGTGACGGTGTTGTTGCCCTCGCCCGCGTTGATGGTGTTGCCGCCGTTGCCCACGGTGATGGTGTCGTTGCCGGATCCGGTGGCCACCGAGTTGACGCCGTTGCCGAAGGTGATGGTGTTGTTGCCGTTGCCGGTGGTGATCGAGTTATTGCCGTTGCCGGCGGTGATGGTGTTGTTCCCGCCGCCCGCCGCGAAGTTGTAGTCCGCGTCGCCGCCGGTGAACTTGTTGTCGCCGTCGTTGAAGACCGTGGCGGGGGGAGGCGGGGTCGCGCCGCCGCCCGTGCCGCCGGGATCGGTCCCGCCGGTCCCGCCGGTGGAGCCGCCGCCCGTCGTGCCGCCGCCGCCGGTCGTGCCCGACGGGGTTCCGACCGGGGTGACGGAGGCGGGGGCCTGCGCGTAGGTCGCGACGATATCGACCCCATAGGCGGCGGTGCCGCCCATCAGGCCCAGGCTGAAGTTGTTCATGGCCGAGGCGTAGGCGCCGATGTCGGCCTTGATGGCCTCGCCCAGGATGTAGCCGACCATCTCGGCCTTGATCACCAGGTCGCGCAACGCCGCGCTGCCGGTCGGGAAGTAGGCGGCGGCGAGGGCGGTGAAGTAGGGCAGGCGGGACAGGATGTCGGCCTTGCCGGCGGCGGGGTTGAAGCCCGCGGCGGCGGCGTAGGTCGAGCCGATGATCTTCTCATAGGCGGCGTCCACGGCCTGGGCGGTGGTGAGACCCCCGTAAGACGCGCTGAAGGCGGCGGCGCCCTGACCGATCACGCCCAGGTTCACGGCGAAGTTGATGTGCCGGTTCTCGAGGTTGAAGCCCTGGTAGTAGGGATCGTTCAGGTCGGCCCCGTTCAGGGGCGAGTTGACCAGGTAGGCGAGGCCCGCCGCGGAAGGAGAGGCGCCGGTGAAGAACTGGTAGCTCATCACCGCCACGGCCGTGTCGCGGTCGGCGCCGTTGATGACGAAGGCGCGGGCGGAGGTGTCGGTGCGCGACCCCGCGGACGTCTCGAGGGCGACGGCGTCGAGAGCGGCGCCGTTGGTGATGTCAGGTTGGAGACCGATGTGCTCGGCAACATAGAACGCACGCAGCTGGGCTGACGTGTAAGCCATCGGGAAGCCTCATGGGGGGGAGCGGCGGCGCAGATGCGCCCGCCATGCCCTTACATAATACCCCAGAACGGCGAAAGTTGCCACTCGTATAGCGTGCAAGCATGGCGCGCAGTAATGCTCGCCCAGATTGCCTATCGGGTGAGCTTGGGAGGCGCTTTCGAGGGGCTGACGGTCTTGGGGCCGGTGGGGGTCTTGGAGAGGTCGCCGTTCAGCATGGGGTACTCGCACTCGGATGAGATCACCCTCACCAAGCGCGCGACGACCCGGTTTGATCCGTACCGATCCGGGACTTCCGCGAGGCGCTCGGGACCTCAGCAATTCATTTGGCCAAGGTTTGCAACCAATCCGCCCACAACGGATTTGCTGTATGCCTGCCAATGAACAAGCGTGGCAGTAAATGATG